>CAZPCU010000274.1:0-3555 GCA_964585075.1 uncultured Rhodobacterales bacterium | reverse complement strand
GACATCCACGACATCGGCAAGAACCTCGTCGCGATGATGATGGAGGGCGCGGGATTCGAGGTCGTCGATCTCGGCATCAACAACCCCGTGGAGAACTATCTCGACGCGCTGGAGACCGAGCAGCCCGATATCCTCGGCATGTCGGCGCTGCTGACCACCACGATGCCCTACATGAAGGTCGTGATCGACACGATGGTCGAGAAGGGCATCCGTGACGACTACATCGTGCTGGTGGGCGGCGCGCCGCTGAACGAGGAGTTCGGCCGCGCGATCGGCGCCGACGCCTACTGCCGCGACGCCGCGGTGGCGGTGGAGACGGCGAAGGAATTCGTCTTGCGCAAGCACAACCAGCTCGCGGCGGGCGCCTGACGTCGGCGCATCCCGCCCCGGACGGCGGCCCGCCGATCGGCGGGCCGCCATCGCCCCGGCCCTTCCGGGCGACCGTGGGGCCGCCTAGATTCCGCCCATGACCCGCGCCCTGCCCCCTGCCCTGCCCGACGACGCGACGCTGACCCGCGAAGGATGCACCGTGCCCGCGCGGGAGGGCGGCGTTCTGCTCATCGCCTGCGGGGCGCTCGCGCGGGAGATCCTCGATCTCAAGGCGGCCAATGGCTGGGATCACCTGGAACTGCACTGCCTGCCGGCGATCCTGCACAACCACCCCGACCGCATCCCGGACGCCGTGCGCGAGGCGGTGGCGCGCCACGGGGCCGGGTTCGGGAAGATCTGCGTGGTCTATGCCGATTGCGGCACCGGCGGCGCGCTCGGGGCCGTCTGCGAGGAGCTGGGGGTCGAGATGGTGGAGGGCCCCCACTGCTACAGCTTCTTCGAGGGCAACGACGTCTTCGCCGCGCGCGCCGGGGACGAGTTCACAGCCTTCTATCTCACCGACTTCCTCGTCCGGCAGTTCGACGCCTTCGTCTGGAAGCCGCTCGGTCTCGACCGCCACCCCGAACTGCGCGACGCCTATTTCGGCCATTACGAGAAACTCGTCTACCAGGCGCAGACGGACGACCCCGCGCTGACCGAGAAGGCGCAGGACTGCGCGGCGCGGCTGGGGCTGGCCTTCGAGCGGCGCCGGACCGGCTACGGCGATCTGTCCCGGACCCTCGCCCGCTGGGCCGAAACGCGCTGACGGGGGGTCGAGATCCCGTGACCCACAGTCGCGGTCCCGTGATTTGGGGTGCGGCGCCCTAGTGGCCACATGGGTGGCATGAGCGAAACGAAAGGAGGCAGCTCATGACATTCCGACTGAAACGCAGCCTCACGACGATCGCGACGGCCGGCGCGGCGACAGCGGCCCTCGCGGCCGGCGCGGCCCTGGCGCAAGAGGGAACGGACGTCCTCGGCCAGTCGAGCGGCGGAACGGAATCCAACGAGCCGGAGGGCGAGTATCGCGTGGAAATCCGCGCCCATGAAGGCATGGTCGTGCCCTATCGCATCCTCGCCCTGGGCGACGTCACGCAGCTCGAGGAATGTGGCATCGGGCTCGAGGACAATGTCTACGACAGCAACGCCAGCGGCGCCGTGATCGGCGGCAGCGACTGCTTCATGGTCCGCGGCACGCTGCTGAACGTCATCCTCGAGGAACCGTCCGAGGCCGACGTCTTCGTCAACGGCGAGAAGGTGTGACCCTTTACCCCGGAGCGCGGCTCACATCCGGGCCGCGCTCTCCCTGATCCGCTCGACCATGGCGCGCAGCCCGTTCGACCTCTGCGCCGAAAGATGGTCGTGCAGGCCCAGGCGCGCGAGTTCCGCCTTCGCGTCCACCTCTCCCACCTTGTCCACCGGCAGGCCGTTGTAGAGCTTGCGCAGCACGGCGATCAACCCGCGCACGATGAGCGCGTCGCTGTCGCCGTCGAAGTAGAAGCGCCCGCCCTCGGCGCGCGGATGCAGCCAGACCTGGCTAGCGCAGCCTTCCACCTTGGTCGCCGGCACCTTGAGCGCGGCATCCAGCGGTTCCATCGCCTTGCCCTGCTCGATCACGTAGCGGTAACGGTCCTCCCACTCGTCGAGGAACTCGAAATCCGCCACGATGTCCTCGAAGGCCGCAGTCGCCATGCCTTGCATCTCCTGAACCGTCTTTCGCGCCAGACCTAGGCACAAGGCCCGCGTGGGTCCAGCCCCGCCTTGCCGCTTTTCAACGCCGCGGCGATGCGCTAGTCGGGGGAAAAGGCGGAAAGGGGCAGTCTTCATGCGCAGATCGGTGACCGTGCTCGTGCTGGCCGCGCTGCTGCTGTCAGGCTGCTCGGCGGTGCGCGAGTCCCGGCTCAACCCGTTCAACTGGTTCGGGTCCTCCGTGCCCGTGGAAGCGTCGGGAGAGACGAACCCGCTCATCCCCCAGCGGCGCGCCTTCGCCCGCCCCGAGGACGTCTATCGCGGGGTCCCCATCGATCAGGTCACGGAACTCAGGGTGGATCCGATGCCGGGCGGCGCCGTCGTCACGGCGACGGGCATCGCGTCGCGCCAGGGGCCCTACGAGGTGCGCCTCGTGCCGATCGGCGACGAGGCGCGCGAGGATCTGCGCGCCTACAGCTTCAACGTTCTCTACCCGTCCTACCGCACGCCGGTCGGGCCCGCGCGCTCGCGCGAGGTCACCGTGGCGACCTTCCTGACGGACCAGGACCTCGAGACCGTGCGCACGATACGGGTGCAGGGCGCGCGGACCGCGCGGGAGACGACCCGGCGCTGAACGCGGCCGCGGCTCTCACTCCCGCGGCAGTTCCACCACCGCCACCTCGCGCCCCTTCGCGGCGAGCGCGATCTCGCCCTCGCAGAGGCGGAGCGCATCCGCGCCGAAGACCTCGCGCCGCCAGCCGCGAAGGGCGGGCACGTCGCGCGCGCCCCCGGCGAGCGCGTCGAGATCGGCCGCCGAGGCGATCAGCTTCGAGGCGACGCCCGCGCTTTCGGTCTTGGCCTTGAGAAGCACGCGCAGCAGATCGGCGAGGGCGGGGTTGGCCTGCATCTTGTCGCGGCCGCGCTCCACCCGGGGCAGATCCTCCTGCGGGCATTCGAGCCCCGCCCGGATCGCGGCGAGGATGCCCTCGGCGATCTCGCCCTTGCGCGCCTCGCGCAACAAGAGCCGCGAGCGCGAGAGTTCCTTCATGTCCCGCGGCTTGCTCGAGGCGAGTTCGAGCAGCGCGTCGTCCTTGAAGACGCGCGAGCGCGGGATGTCGCGCGACTGCGCGTAGCCCTCGCGGAAGCGGGCGAGCTCGCGCACCACGGCCAGGAAACGCGGGGAATCGTTGCGGGTCTTGATCCGTTTCCAGGCGTCCGACGGGTGCAGCTCGTAGGTCGCGGGGTCGGTGAGCGTGGAAAGCTCCTCCTCCACCCATGCGGTGCGGCCGGTCTCCTCCAGCCGACGGGCGAGATGCTCGTAGATCTGGCGCAGATGCGTCACGTCGGCCAGCGCGTAGGATTTCTGCGCGTCGGTGAGCGGACGGCGCGACCAGTCGGTGAAGCGCGAGGACTTGTCGAGGCCCGCCTTGGCGATCTTCCGCACCAGCGTCTCGTAGCCCACCTGCTCGCCGAAGCCGCAGACCATCGCCGCGACCT
>CAZPCU010000273.1:0-3569 GCA_964585075.1 uncultured Rhodobacterales bacterium | reverse complement strand
GGCCGTCACCTGCCCCGTGAAGAAGCGGCCGAAATTGTTGCCGGCCTCGATCACGGCGCGGTAGCCCGCGATATTGGCCATGGACGACAGCGCGTCCATCTTCTGTGCCCTGCTGATCCGCGGGATCATGTCCATGGCGATGACGGTGCTGCCCTTCTCGGCGAGCGCGTTCATGTGCTCCTCGTTCGAGGCGGGCCAGAAGAAGGAAACGAGCGTCTGGCCCTTGCGGAAACGCTTCGCCTCCGCGTCGGTGGGCGGGCGCACCTTGGCGATCACGTCCGCCTCCGCCCAGAGCGCCTCCGCGCCGGGCACGACCTTCACGCCCGCCTCTTCATAGGCCGCGTCCGAAAACCCCGCGCGCTCGCCCGCGCCCGTCTCGATCAGGCACTCATGCCCCAGCTTCTGCAGATCCCGCGCGCTCTGCGGCGTCATCGCCACACGCGCCTCGCCCTCCAGCACTTCCTTCGGTGTTCCGATCTTCACCTGTCTCGTCCCCCCGTTGACGGGGCCGGGCCGGCCCCGGCTTGGCTTTACCTCAGGCGATCCCTACCCGGAGGACCGCCGCTTCACAAGCGACGAGGCCCGCGCGGGGCCCCGGCCACAACGCCGCTAGATCCAGCGGCGCACCTTGCGCTCGTAGCGCGCGAACTCCGCCCGGAAGGTCCGGCGCATCCGCTTCTCCTCGGGCAGGACGAAACGCCGCTCGAGCACCCACATCAGCGCCGGCACCAGGGCGAGGGACGGCACCGCGTCCCAGTAGAGCACGAAGCCCGCGAGAATCAGCAGATCGGCCAGATAGATCGGATTGCGGCTTCGGCTATAGATTCCCGTCGTCACGAGCGCGCTCGGCGTCTCGTGGGGCAGAAGCGTGGTGTGCGCGCGGCGGAACTCCACCGCCGCCAGCGCCACCAGCAGGAGGCCCCCGCCGACGAGAAGCCCGGCGAGCAGGTCCGGCAACGGCCCCGCTCCGAAGCCGAGGCCCAACGGCCACCAGCGCGCCTGCGCCCAGGCGATGGCGAGGGACGCCAGGAGCCATACCGGCGGGATGTCGATCCACTTCAACATCGTCTCGATGCCCGCGAATTTTCGATCGAAAATTCGCTGGCCGGCTGGCGGAGCGCGCGAGAAAATCTTTCGATCGAAAGATTTTCGGGACATCGCCGCGTCACTCCCATTCCATCTCCTCGTAGACGCGGCCGGCGTTCTTGGTGGCGAGTTCCTCGAAGGTGTCCAGATGCGCCCAGTTCGACTGGTCCACGTAGTAGGCGCTGGCGAGATCGCCGCCCGAATCGAGATGCTCGCGGATCTTCGCGCGGAGGTCCTTCAGGTAGTCCGACGTGTAGCGCGTGACCTGCGCCATGTTGGTGGGATGGCCGTGGCCCGGGATCACGTAGGTCGCGCCCAGATCGGCGAAGGGTCCATCGAAGGTCTCGATCCAGCACGAGGTGCAGGTGTCGGCGAAGATGGGGGGCATGCGTTCGTGGAAGGCGATGTCGCCCGCGATGACGATGTCCCATTGCGGGATCCAGACTTGCGTGTCCCCGGGGCCGTGGGCGGGGCCGAGATGCAGCACCTCCATCGTCACGTCGCCCATCTCGACCACGCGCCTGTCCTCGAAGGAGAGGTTGGGCACCACCACCTCGGTGCCCTCGGCGCGGTCGCGGTTGTAGCCCTTCATGGATTCCAGGATGAAATGGCCGTTCTCCTCGATCTCGTGGATCGCGTCCACATGGGCCAGGATGTCCACGCCCAGCGCGGCCCAGTAGGAGTTGCCGAGCATGGCGTGGCCCTGACCGTTCTCGTTGATCACGAGCTTCACCGGCTGGTCGGTGACCGCCTCGATCTCCTCGTGCAGCGCCTCGGCGAGCTTCGCGGACGCGCCGCCGTTGATCACCACCACCCCGTCGCCCGTCACCACGAAGGAGAGGTTGTTGTTGTGGCCCGCGTTCTCGTAGGTGGGCGGCGCCGTGGCGCCGATCGCCGACCAGACATGGGGGATCACCTCCACCGGCTTCTCGTAGAGCTCCGATTGCGGATACTGGTCGGGAATGTCCTCGCTGGCCTGGGCCGTTCCCGCGGCCAGAAGGGCCGCCACGATCATGCGCTTCATCCGTTCCTCCCTCGGTGGCACGGCGTCAAATTCACGCATGCGAATACGAATGTAAAGCGTGGCGGTCACGCGCGGGCTGGACAGCCCGGGCGAGAGGATTTAGGCAGGAGATGCTTCAAGCATGAAATATCCGGGAGAAGGCGCCCATGACCGATTTCGCCGCCACGAAGCGCCTGTTCCACCTGCCCGGGGGCGTCGTCTACCTCGACGGCAATTCGCTCGGCCCCCTTCCGAAGGCCGCCCCCGCCCGGATGGAGGCGGCGCTTCGCGAGGAGTGGGGCGAGATGCTCATCACCGGGTGGAACCGCGCGGGCTGGATGGACCAGCCGCGCCGGCTCGGCGACCGGGTGGGCGCGCTCATCGGCGCCGAGGCCGGGCACGTGGTCATGGGCGACACGCTCTCGATCAAGGTCTGGCAGGCGCTCGCCGCTGCGCTCGAGTTGCGCCCCGACCGCCGCGTGATCCTCTCCGACAGCGGCAACTTCCCGTCGGATCTCTACATGGCCGAGGGGCTCGCGGGGCTTATCGACAAGGGCCACGAACTCCGCGTGGTGGAGCCCGAGGCGCTCGCCGAGCACATCACCGAGGAGGTCGCCGTCACTCTGATCACCGAGGTGGACTACCGCACGGGGCGGCTTCACGACATGAAGGCGCTGACCGCGAAGGCCCACGCGGCGGGCGCGCTCACCGTCTGGGATCTCGCCCACAGCGCCGGCGCGCTTCCCGTGGATCTCGCCGGCGCGGGGGCGGACTTCGCCGTGGGCTGCACCTACAAGTACCTGAACGGCGGCCCCGGCGCGCCCGCCTTCATCTATGTGGCCCCGCGGCACGCCGATCACGCGCTGCCTGCGCTCTCGGGCTGGCTCGGCCACGCGGCGCCATTCGCCTTCGAACCGCGCTACCGGCCCGGCCACGGCATCGAGCGGATGCGCGTGGGCACGCCGCCCGTGCTCGCGATGGCGGCGCTCGAGGCCGCGCTCGACGTCTGGGAGGGCGTGGACATGGCCGCGCTCCGCGCCCGCTCGCTGGAGCTCACGGCGCTCTTCATCGAGGAGGTGGAGGCGCGCTGCCCGCGGCTGCAGCTCGTCACGCCGCGCGCGCCGGACCGGCGCGGCAGCCAGGTCTCCTTCCGCTTCGCGGAGGGCTACGCGGCCATGCAGGCGCTGATCGCCCGCGGCGTGATCGGTGATTTCCGCGCGCCCGACATCATGCGCTTCGGGATCACGCCGCTCTATATCGACGAGGCCGACATCCGCCGCGCGGTGGACGTGCTCGCCGAGGTGATGGACGGCGATCTCTGGGACGACCCGGCCTACCGGACCCGGGCGGCGGTGACGTGACCGTGACGCGCCTGCGGCTTGCAGCCGCCGCCGCGCCGTGGGTTCGGGCGAACGGCGCGGCGGCCCCGGCATGAGCGATCCCTACGATCCGGCCCGCGAGGGCGCGCGCATGAGCTTCG
>CAZPCU010000272.1:0-3595 GCA_964585075.1 uncultured Rhodobacterales bacterium | reverse complement strand
CGGGCTCGGCGTATTCGCGCGACTGCGTGGCGCCGAGCAGGTAGCCGGTCGCGGCGAGCACGATGAAGAGCTGGTAGCCCCAGAAGACGAACCAGGCCGCGTTGCCGCCCCAGAGCCGCGCCGCCGAGGTCCGCTGGACCACGTAGAACGAGGTCGCGATCAGCGCGTTGCCCCCGAAGGCGAAGATCACGGCCGAGGTATGCAGCGGCCTGAGCCGGCCGAAATTGGCGTAGCCCTCCGACCAGTCGAAGTTCAGGCCCGGGAAGGCGAGCTGGAAGGCGATGAAGGTGCCGACGAGGAAGCCGACGATTCCCCAGAATGCCGTGGCGATCACGCCCGCGCGCACCACGCCGTCCATGTATTCCCCCGACAGGTCGGGCGGCGTGTAGTCCTCTTCGGTGTTGCGAAGCACCCAGAGGAAGAGGCCACCCGACACCAGCATGATGAGGATGGCATGGACCAGATAGGCCGCGTCGCGCGCGAAGTTGGCCGCGATCATCGCGAAGAGCGTGATCAGGCCGAGCACGATCAGCTTCAGATAGTTCGCCATGGGTTGTCGTCCCTTCGGTCGTTCGGCCCGCACGGATCGTGCTCCGCGCAGGCGGGTTCTCTCATGATCCCTCATGGAGACGGCCATCCTCGCCCGCCTTGATGCAGATCAAGGCGTCGGACAGGCCGGCTTGACGCGTATCAAGGTCGCGGGTGACCTAGCCGCCTAGGGTCCGCACGCAGACCGCATTTGGAGGGCGAGATGAGCTACAAGACACTGATGACCGTCGTCACAGACATCGGCGTTGCCGGACCGCCGCTCGAGGCCGGCGTGGCGCTGGCGCAGGCTTGGGACGCGCATCTCGAGGTGATGTGCATGGGCGTGGACCGGACCCAGACGGGCTACTACTACGCCGGCGCCAACGCCATGATCCTGCAGGAAACCATCGCCCGGGCGCAGCGCGAGGCCGAGGCGGCGGCGGAGCATGTGCGCAACGAACTCGGCAAGACCGACGTGCGCTGGAACGTGGAGACGGGCGTCGCGCAGCTCGCCGACATCGGGCGGCAGGTGGCGATGCACGCGCGCTTCGCCGATCTCATGGTCCTGCCCAAGCCCTACGGCGAGAACCGCGGCGCCGAGCTGGAGCCGGTCATCGAGGGCGGCCTCTTCGACGGCAAGGTGCCGGTCATGGTCGTGCCCGAGAGCGGCCTTCCGAAAACCCGCCCCGAACGCATCCTGCTCGGCTGGGACGAGGGCGACGAGGCGCTTTCCGCGGCGCGGGCGGCCCTGCCGCTCCTTTCCCGGGCGGAGGCGGTGCACGTCGTCGTCGTCGATCCGCCGGCGCACGGCGCCAACCGCTCGGACCCGGGCGGGCTTCTCTCGCAGTTCCTCGCCCGTCACGGGGTGAAGGTCGAGATCGACGTGCTCTCCAAGACGATGCCGCAGGTTTCGGACGTGCTGATGCGCCACGCGAGCGACATCAGCGCAGACATGATCGTCATGGGGGCCTACGGGCACTCGCGCTTCCGCGAGGCGATCCTCGGCGGGGCGACGCGCAACATGCTCGAGAACTCGCCCCTGCCGCTGTTCATGTCGCACTGACCGGGGCGGGCGCGCGCGGGCGCGGCGGCAGGCTCAGGCGAGCATGCCGCCGTCGCTGTCATCCCCCGCCTCTTCCATCAGGCGCCCGAAATCGGGCACCGTGACGTGGCGCTTGCCCTGGAGCTCGATGACGCCGTCGCGCTTCAGCGCGGACATCTGGCGGCTGACCGTCTCGAGCGTGAGCCCGAGATAGTCGGCCATGGCCTCGCGCGTGAGCGGAAGATCGAAGACGAGCGGTCCCTGCGTGCCCTTGAACTGAAGCGTGGCGTCGCGCCGGGCGATGATCGACAGGAGCGAGGCGATCTTCTCCCGCGCGGTCTTGCGCCCGAGCACGAGCATCCATTCCCGCGCGGCATCCAGCTCGTCCAGCGTCATCTCGAGAAGCCGCTGCGCGATGTGGGGCGTGCGCTCCATCATCTGCTCGAACGGCTTCTTGCGGAAGCAGCACATCACCACGTCCGTGGTGGCGACCACGTCGTAGGGCGCGCCCTCGCGGCCCGGCCGGCCGACGAAATCGCTCGGCAGGAGAAGGCCCACCATCTGGGTGCGGCCGTCCTCCATCGTCTGGGTCAGGGTCGCGATTCCCGACACGACCGAGCCCACGAAATCCATCCGGTCGCCCGACCAGATGACCGTCTGGCCCGCCTGGAAACTGCGGTAATACTTGATTTCCTCGAGCCGGGCGAGTTCGTCGGTGTCGCATCTCGCACAGACGGCACGGTGCCGGATCGGGCAGTCCGAGCATTTCTGCGAGAGTGAGCTGAGCGTATCGTTGAGCATCTAGACCTTCGTTCGCGCGTGTTGATCTGCGTCAAAGCTGGTTTCACCCCCGCTGTCTAATCCTACTGACATGATCAGCCGAACACAACTTTCCCGGTTGGGCCTCTTCGACGCGAAGGTTCCTCGCTACACCAGCTACCCCACCGCTCCCCATTTCGGCGGAGGCGTTGATTCCGCTCGGTTTTCTGAATGGATCGGGGCCATACCGGAAGGCAATGCCGTTTCGCTCTACATTCATGTGCCTTTCTGCCGCAGGCTCTGCTGGTTCTGCGCCTGCCGGACGCAGGGCACCCAGAGCGAGAAGCCCGTCGCCGCCTATCTCGAGGTTCTGAAGGAGGAACTGGCGCTGCTGCGCGCGGCGCTTCCCAAGGGCGTCCGGCTCGCGCGGTTGCACTGGGGCGGGGGAACGCCCACGCTGCTGTCCGCGCCGATGATGCAGGATCTCGCCGGCGCGATCGCCGACGTCGCTCCCTTCGCCGAGAACTACGAGTTCTCGGTGGAGATCGACCCGAACGAGATCGACGGCGCCCGCCTGGATGCGCTCGCCGCGGCGGGCATGAACCGCGCCTCCATCGGGGTGCAGGACTTCGACCCCGACATCCAGCACACGATCGGCCGGATCCAGAGCTTCGACGCGACCCGCGACGCCGTGGAGGCGATTCGCACCCGCGGCGTGGAAAGTCTGAACGCCGACATCCTCTACGGCCTGCCCCACCAGACGCAGGTGCGGATCACCGAGAGCGTCCAGAAGCTGCTCTCGCTCTCGCCGGACCGTGTCGCGCTCTACGGCTACGCCCATGTCCCCTGGATGGCCAAGCGCCAGCAGATGATCCCGTCGGACGCCCTGCCCACGCCCGAGGAACGGCTGTCGCTGTTCGACGTGGCGCGGCGGCTCTTCGTCTGGGACGGCTACGACGAGATCGGCATCGACCATTTCGCGCGCCCCGAGGACGGCCTTGCCGTCGCCGCGCGGGAGGGGCGGCTTCGCCGGAATTTCCAGGGCTACACCGACGACACGGCCGACGCGCTCATCGGCGTCGGCGCCTCGGCGATCTCGCGCTTCCCGCAGGGCTACGCGCAGAACGCGCCGGCGACGTCGGCGCATACCACGGCGATTCGCGAAGGGCGGTTCTCGACGTCCCGGGGCCACGTCTTCAGCGAGGAGGACAGGCTGCGCGGCCGGATGATCGAGGCGCTCATGTGCGACTTCCGGATCGATGCGGC
>CAZPCU010000271.1:0-3596 GCA_964585075.1 uncultured Rhodobacterales bacterium | reverse complement strand
CGGACGAGCTTCGGGAGAACCCCGACGTGAAGGAATTCTACCTCGGCATGTCCGAGGAGGGGCGCAAGTCGTTCCGTGACGTGCGTTCCTACCGCCGCCGCAAGCGGTGGCTCTGAAGGAGAAGGAGGCGGCGATGGACACGGCACGGCCAGGCACCCATTTCGACGAGCTGGAAACCCGCAGCGCCGACGCCCGCGCCGCGTGGATCGCCGAGGCGCTTCCGGCGCAGATCGCGCGGGCCCAGGCGCTGCCGGGCTACGCCGAAACGCTTTCGGACGTCGATCCCGCCGCGATCGCCTCGCCGGAGGCGCTCGCGGCGTTGCCGGTGCTGCGCAAGGCGCGGCTGGGCCGCGCGCAGGCGGGCGACCCGCCATTCGGCGGCTACACCACGCGCCCCGCCTCGGGCTTCGCGCACGTGTTCCAGTCGCCCGGGCCGATCTACGAGCCGGGCGGCGACGCGCGCGACTGGTGGCGCATGGGGCGTTTCCTGCACGCCTGCGGCGTGGGCCAGGGGGACATCGTCCAGAACTGTTTCGGCTATCACCTGACGCCCGCCGGCATGATCTTCGAGTCGGGCGCGCGCGCCGTCGGCGCGGCGGTGCTGCCCGCTGGCACCGGCCAGACCGAACTCCAGGTCCGGGCCGCCGCGGATATCGGCACGACGGCCTATGCCGGCACACCGGATTACCTGAAGGTGATCCTCGACAAGGCCGACGAGATGGGTGAGCGGCTCGGCATCACGAAGGCGGCGGTGGGCGGCGGCGCGCTCTTCCCCTCGCTTCGCCAGGAATACGCCGATCGCGGCATCGCCTGCCTGCAGTGCTACGCCACCGCCGATCTCGGCAACATCGCCTACGAGAGCGCGGCGATGGAGGGGATGATCCTCGACGAGCATGTCCTCGTGGAGATCGTGACGCCCGGCACCGGCGATCCGGTCCCGGAGGGCGAGGTGGGTGAGGTCGTCGTCACCACGCTGAACCCGGACTATCCGCTCATCCGCTTCGCGACGGGCGACCTCTCCGCCGTGCTGCCGGGTGAAAGCCCCTGCGGCCGGACGAACATGCGCATCAGGGGCTGGATGGGGCGCGCCGACCAGACGACCAAGATCAAGGGCATGTTCGTGCGCCCCGAGCAGGTCGCCGCGCTGGTGTCGCGCCATGACGAGATCGCGAAGGCCCGCGTCATCGCCCGCCGCGAGGGCGAGATGGATGCGATGACCGTGCAGATCGAGGCGGAGCGCGGCGATCCCGCCGCCTACGAGGCGAGCGTGGCCGAGCTGCTGAAGCTGCGCGGGCAGGTCGAGATCGTGGCCCCGGGCTCGCTGCCCCGCGACGGCCTCGTCATCGAGGACCAGCGGAAATACGACTGAGCCCCCGCGCCGTCAGCGCTGGAGCACGTAGGTTCCGGGGGCCGGGGCGAGCGGGCGAAGCCCCTTGTCGGGCGCGCCCATGGGCGGCGGGGGGATCTCCGCGCCGCTGCCTTTCTCGCGAAGGAAGCGCGCCCATTCCGGCCACCAGGACCCCTCTTCCTTCACGGCGCAGCCAAGCCATGTGTCCGGGTCCATGTAATGGGCGCCCGGACTCCGATGCCCGATCCGGTAATGGCGGCGCGGGTGGCCCGGCTCTGAGACGATCCCGCCATTGTGTCCGCCCGAGGTCAGCACGAAGCGCAGGTCCGTGTCGGTGAAGAGCTTCACCTTGTAGACCGAGCGCCACGGCGCGATGTGATCCTTCTCGGTGCCGACCACGAAGAACGGCGCGGAGATGTCGCGGAGCGCGATCACCCGACCTTCCACCGCGAAGCGCCCGGCCGTCAGGCGGTTCTCCATGAAGAGCCCCCGGAGATATTCCGAATGCATGCGCGCCGGCATCCGCGTGCTGTCGCGGTTCCAGACGAGAATGTCGGCGTCGGGCTCCTCCTGCCCCATGAGGTAGCGCCGCACCGCGCGGCTCCAGATCTGGTCCTCGGAACGGAGCGCGCGGAACGCGCCGGACATGTGCTTGCTGTCCAGCGTCCCCTGGTCCCACATCATGTCCTCCATGAAGGCGACCTGGCTCTCGTCGAGGAAGAGCATGATCTCGCCTGCCTGCGAGAAATCGGTCTGCGCGGCGAGAAGCGTGATCGAGGCGATCCGCTCGTCGTGGTTGCGCGCCATGGTCGCCGCCGCGATCGAAAGGATCGTGCCGCCCAGACAGTATCCGCAGGCGTGGATGCGCCGACCCTCGCAGATCGTCGAGACGGCGTCGAGCGCGGCCATCACGCCCAGCCGGCGGTAGTCGTCGAGCGACAGGTCGCGCTGGTCGGGCGTCGGGTTGACCCAGGAGATGGCGAAGACCGTGAAGCCCTGACCGACGAGCCAGTTGATGAGCGAGTTCTCGGGGCGCAGGTCGAGGATGTAGTATTTCATGATCCAGGCCGGCACGATGAGCACGGGCTCGGCCTGCACCGTCTCGGTCCGGGGCGTGTACTGGATGAGCTCGAAAAGCTCGTTGCGGAACACCACCTCGCCGGGCGTGCAGGCGAGCGTCTCGCCGACGCGGTATTGCGACTCGGGTTCGTTTTCCTCGCCGGTGAGCTCTGCGAGCAGATCCTGGGCGAGATGCCGCGCCCCGTCGAGGACCGCTTGCCCGCGTGTCTCCTGCAGCACCTCGAGGATCTCGGGGTTCATCCACGGCAGGTTCGACGGGGAGGCCGCGTCGAGCATCTGGTTCGACATGAAGGCCGTGCGCTTGGCGCTGAGCGGCCGCGCGCCGCGGATCGGCTCCGTGGCGAGGTCCCACCAGTCATGCGCCGCGAGAAAGCCCTGCTGGTAGAGGTTGAACGGGAAGCGCGCCCAGCCCTCGTGCGTGAAGCGGTGGTCGTTCGGCCCGGGCTCGAAGGGTGGCTTCGCGTCGGGATTCGTCGCCGCGGCCGCGAATCCCGCCAGCTTCCACCAGTTCTGCTGGGCCCTCTCGGCGAGTTCCAGCTGCCGCCCCGGCGCGCGCGCCAGATGGGAGGCCCAGTCCGCCCAGGCGGCCCAGGAGGCATGGGGCGAGAGGCCGCCCGTGTGGCGGGCCAGGAAGGCGCGCGCGGCGCGGTCGAACGTCTCGTGGGGATGGTCGAGGGCGCGCGGCGCCCGCGGCGCGGCGGCCGGGGGCGCCGGCCGGTCCTCGGCCATCGCGGCCTTGGCGGGGGTCTCGCGGGGCAAGCTGCTGTCGTCTGGCATGGGTCCTTGGCGTGCTGGTCGGCGACGGTTTCTGCACCACAGCATGCCAGCTTTGCCGCGAGGCTTCCAGCCTTCGTGGCCGTCCCGAACAGCGAAGGGCCGCGCCCTTCGGCGCGGCCCCGGAAACGCTCGCCCGAGCGCGGCTTCCCGTCAGCCCTGGCGGGCCTTGAAGCGGCGCTGGGTCTTGTTGATGACGTAGACGCGGCCCTTGCGGCGCACCACGCGGCAGTCGCGATGGCGCGTCTTGAGCGAGCGCAGCGAGTTTCTGACCTTCATGGTCCTCTCCTTCTTCGCGCGGCCCAGGCCACGGAGTGTGCCAGACCGGGTTGCGGGCCGCCCTCGCGGGCGGGGCGATCGGTGGTGGGCGGTACTGGGATCGAACCAGTGACCC
>CAZPCU010000270.1:0-3601 GCA_964585075.1 uncultured Rhodobacterales bacterium | reverse complement strand
GGGCAGCCCGGCCCGGTCGGCGATCCTCGCGATCTCGTCGAGGTCGGTGATGTAGCCGCCCGGGTTGGCGATCGACTCGCAGAAGATCGCGCAGGTGTCGTCGTCGATCGCGGCCTCGATGGCGGCGTAATCGTCGAAATCGACGAAGCGCGCGGACCAGCCGAAGCGCCTGATCGTCTGGCTGAACTGGGTGACCGAGCCGCCGTAGAGGCGGGTGGAAACCACGATGTTCCGCCCGGGCCCCATCAGCGGGAAGAGCGCCATGATCTGCGCCGCGTGGCCCGACGAGCAGCAGACCGCGCCCACGCCGCCCTCGAGCATCGCCATCCGCTCCTGGAGCACGGCCACGGTGGGGTTGGTCAGGCGGGAGTAGATGTAGCCCACCTCCTGCAGGTTGAAGAGCGCCGCGGCATGGTCGGCGTCGCGGAAGACGTAGGCCGTGGTCTGGTAGATCGGGGTCTGGCGCGCGCCGGTCGCCGGGTCGGGGCGGCTGCCCGCATGGATCTGAAGCGTGTCGAAGCCGTACTGGGGCCCTTCCGTCATCTCGGTTTCTCCCTGTCGCTTGTGCGTGACGAGGTGTAGGCCCATTCCACGCGCCGCTCAATCGCCGCCTTGGCCGGTCCGGCGGGGAAAGGACGGCCGTGCGGCGCATCGTGGCCGGCGCGGGAGAACGGCCCGCCCCGGGCGCGCCCGCGCGGACGTCGGCGCAGTGCGGCCGGGGGCGAGAGAACGCGCGTTCTGGCGGCGCGTCAGTCCGCCAGCGCGTCGAGCACCGGCTGCCACTGCGCGCGCATCGGCGCGTAGAGCTTCTGCGGGCGGTCGAAGACCGACAGGCCCTGGCTCGCCAGGTCGCCGTAGGCCGCGCGCTCGGTGATCCAGGCGAGCGGCATCTGGCCGATTTCCTCGCAGAAGGCGGCAAGCTCGCTCGTGGCGCGGGCGCGCGGGCGCACGCGGTTGGCCACGGCGTGGATCTCCACGCGGCCCTTGCGGATGCGCTTGATCGTGCGGAGGTCGCGCAGGAAGCGCTTCGTCGCGTCCTCGTCGAACCAGGACGGCATCAGCGGCACCAGCAGAAGATGGCTCCGGGCCACGAGATCCTGCGCGTCGTCCCCGTCGAGCCCGCCCGGCGCGTCCACCACCACCCAGTCGGCCTTCTTCCGGGGCGCGTTGCCGAGCGACTTGGGCGATGTCCAGTCGAGCCGCGCGATGGGGGCCGCGCCGTCCGGTCGGCGCTTCAGCCACCGGAATGCCGATTTCTGCGGATCGGCGTCGGCCAGCGCCACCCTCTCGCCCCGGCCCGCCAGCGCCGCGGCGACGGTGATCGCCGTGAGCGTCTTGCCGGCGCCGCCCTTGCGGTTGGCCACGAGGATGGTGCGCATCGCTCTATCCTTCTTCGGTCTGTCCGTGCCGCCTGACGAAATCGCGGATGAAGAGGCGGATCTCCCGCGCCGCGGAACTGTCCATCTCGTCGCAGAGCTGGATGAACTGGTCGCGATCCTCCTTGGAGATGCGGATCACGAGCTGACCGTCCTTCGTCTTTTTCTTCTTGGGCATGGGCTCTTGCGCGTGCGTCCTTCCCTTTACGCCTATCTCATGTATATACGTTTCGCAACCCCGCGCGGCCCGGGGCTCAGCGCATCCAGTAGCCGGCCTTCTTGATCTGGTTGCGCAGCGCCTGTTCGCGGCGCGGGAGGTTGTCTCGGTCGAACAGCGCGCGAAGCGCCCGCCCGCGCCCCTGGAAGATCAGCCGCTTCGCGGGGTCGTAGCCCTTCAGCACCTTCTTGACGCGGTTGGGCGCGGACACCTCTTCGAGCACCTCCACCACGTGATCGTCCTCGCGGGCGTAGAGGAGGGGCAGCAGCCGGTAATGGCAGGTCGTCCGCCCGTCGAGATATCCCGGGGCGAGCGCGTCGCGCCCGCCGCCGAAGGCATGGATGACGAGCGGCAGCGCCACCTGGTCGAGCCAGGGATCGAGGCTCTGGCAGACGAGTTCGGGCGGCGGGTCGTCCCGGATGGCGAGCGCGTAGTCGAGGAAGCGCCGCCCGAAGGCGTGCGCGTCGCGGTGGTAGAAGAATCCCGCGTTGAAGTAGAGGTAGCGCCGCCAGTACTCGTCCGGCTCGGAGTGATCGAGCGAGCTTTCGAAATCCAGCCCGAACTTGTCGTAGAGCGATTTCCAGATCTCGGTGTAGCCGGGCCCGTAGAGCTCTATCCGGGGCCAGGTGCCCTCCCGGGCCAGCGAGGCGCTCGGTCGGTCGAAGTCGAAGGGCACCTCGGCGAGTTCGCCCGTCACCAGCGTGTCGGTGTCGAAGAAGACGAAGGGCCGGTCCCCGGGCAGGGCGGCGAGCGCCTCGATCTTGTTGCCGTAGGGGTAGCTCTCGCCGAAATGCCGGCTTTCGAAGGGCAGGATCTCCGCGCCGAATTCGCGGAGGATGGCGCGGGTGGGGTCGTCTGCGATCCGCGGGTCGCGCGACCAGAGCGGGCCGGGCTGCGGCTCGGCCACGCAGAGCCGGCCCCCGAAGCGCGGGCTCATCGCGCGAAGCGACGCGGCGAACAGCACCGCCTCGTATTGCAGCCGCCCGGACTGGGCGACGATCAGGATGTCGAAGGGCTCCGCCCTGCGATCGCCGGCCATGCTGCCCCCTGGGACGTCTCGGCGCGACTATAGGGCGCGGCGCTGGCGGCGCAACGGGCGGTGCTCCGGCCGCGCGTCGCGCGCGGCGCATGGCGGGCTTGCGGCGCCGGCCCCTTCCTTTCGCCCCGCCGCGCCCCGATCTCTGGGGCAACGCTTTCGGACGACAGACCCATGACCGCTCACGCATCCGCCAGCCCGTCGCTTCTCGGCGGCTCCCTCGCCTCGCTGCAGGACACGCTCGCGCGCCACTATCGCCGACTCGGCGCATTGTCGCGCGTCCTGCGCTTTCGCGTGGCCGCGACCGACGCCTGGATGGACCGCCAGGCGCACCGCGCCCGCCCCGACCGCGTGCTCGGCATCGAGCTCGACGGCGACGTGCGCGCCGTGCTCGAGCTCTACGACCTCGGCGACGGCCACGCCGAGATCGGCATCTCGGTCGAGGACGCCTACCAGAACCGCGGCCTCGGCCGCGCGCTCTTCCGCGCGGGCCTCCGGGCGGCCCGGGAGATGGGGGTGGAGACGGCGGACCTGTTCTTCTCGCAGTCCAACACGGCGATCATGAAAATCGTCTCGGACCTCGGCGCGGAGATCCGGGACCAGCAAGGCGACCGCTGGGCCAGCATCCGCCTCGTGTGACGACCGCGCCGCCGCCGCCCGGAGAAGCTTGATTGTCGGGAAGAATGGTGGGCGACCCTGGAATCGAACCAGGCATGGGTCTCCCCGGCGGATTTACAGTCCGCTGCCGCACCTTGCAGCGCGTCGCCCGTGGGTGGCGGGGATAGCCGTGCGGCCGGGGCCGGTCAACCGCAAAACGCGCGGGAAGGCCGCCGCGCCGCGCCGCGGAGGACCGCCGCGCGCCGGGCCGGCCGGACCGGTCTTCGGGATGCCCCGCGTCCCGCTCCCCGCGTCCCGCTTCCCGTGTCCCGCTCCGCGCCGGTGCCGAGCGCTGCCGAGGCCGCTTGCCGGCGC
>CAZPCU010000269.1:0-3630 GCA_964585075.1 uncultured Rhodobacterales bacterium | reverse complement strand
GGCGGGGCGCTCCGGCGCCGGTTCGGCCAGCTCGGGCGGCGGCGCCGTGCGCGGCGCGGCGCGGGGCGCGCGGAGCGCCGCCGGATCGGGGGAAGACGCCCCGTCGCCCGCCGCAGGGCTCTCTTCTGCGTTTCGCGGCCGGGGGAACGCCACGGGCTCGGGCCGGGGCGTCTCGGGCGGCGTCGGGGGCACCGCCGCCGCGGCCTGCGCGGCGGGCGGCGTGCGCCAGGCGGCCACGAGGGCCGTGAGCGCCGGCCCGCCCGCTTCGAGCGAGACCGTGGCGCCACCGCCCGCGCCCGCGGCGGGCGCGCCGTCGTCGGGCCATTGCGCGAAGGCGCCCACATGGAGCGCCAGCGCCACGCCCGTGAAGGCGGCGAACTCCAGCGCCCCCTTCATCGCGGCCGCACCGCGAGCTCTATCCCGCCCACGCCGATCTCGCCGAGCCGCCGGAGCAGCGCGGCGAGCTCCGCCGCCGGGAGGCCGGCGTCGGCGCGCACGGTGAGCGGGCCCGCCCCGGCGTCCCGTGCGGCGAGCGCCTCCCAGGCGGCCGGGCCTTCCGCGCCGCCGAAGGCCACCCGCCCGTCGGCGGAGAGATGCAGCACCGCGCCCGCCTCGGCGCCCGTCTCCGCGCCGGCCTGCGGCGGGGTCACGTCGAAGGGGGCGGGCGGGGCGATCTCGGCCGTCATCAGGAAGAAGATGAGCAGCAGGAAGACCACGTTGATCATCGGCACGATGGTCTCGGGGCGGCTGCGCGTGCGGGGGCGGGGGAACTCCATCGCGTTCACTCCACCAGCAGAAGCCGGGCATGGCCCGCGGCGCGGAGCGCCTCGGCGACGTCCGCGAGGCGCTGAAGGTCGGCCCCCGCCACCGGGCGGAGCACCACCGGATCGGCGGGGCTTTCCACGAGGGGCGCGAGCGCGGCGGCGAGCCCCTCCTCCGTCACGGCGCGCCCGTTGAGCGCGATCGCCTCCGGCGCGATTTCCACCAGCCGGGGCGGACCGCTCCAGCCCGCGCCACCGCCCGCAGCCGCGAGGGGCAGCGCGGCGTCCCGCCCGAACTGGGCCACCAGCATGAAGAAGACGACCAGCAGGAACACCACGTCGATCATCGGCGTGAGGCTCGGGCGGCGGCGGGGCCGGGCGTCGGCGAAGGCGAACATCAGGCCGCCTCCGCCGCCCGCGGGGGCAGATGCGTGAAGATGCGGGTGGCGAGATCCTCCATCTCGGCCTGCACCGCGTCGGCCACGCTCTCGAACCAGGTGAGCGCGGCGGCGGCGGGGATCGCCACCGCCATGCCCGCGGCGGTCGTCAGCAGCGCCTCCCAGATCCCGCCCGCGAGCACGGAGGGATCTGCCCGCGCCCCGGTGGCCTGGAGCGCCTGGAAGGCCTCGATCATGCCGAGCACGGTGCCGAGAAGCCCGATCAGCGGCGCGATGGTGGCGATGAGCTCGAGCGCGCGCAGCCCTTCGCGGAGCCGCGCGAGTTCGGCCCGGGCGATGCGCGTCGTCTCTTCCCGGGCGGCGGGCTCGGCCATGGCCGGATTCTCCGCCGCGCCCATGGCGGCGGCCGCGAGCCGGGCGCGCACGCCGGTGCCCCGCTCGGCCTCCGCGCGGCCCTCCGTCCAGAGCGTCACGGCGGCGCGGGCCCGCGCCCCGCCCCAGGCGCCGAGCCGCGCCAGGCGCCAGAGTTTCCAGAGAATGAGCGCGAGGGTGAGGACCGAGAGCGCCGCGATGACCCAAAGCGCCGGGCCGCCGCGGGCGAGGAACTCGCCGATGCCGCCGAACGCCGCGTCGCCCGCCATGCGCCTCTCCTCCCGCCGCCGGGCCGGGGCCCGGTCTGCGTTTCGTCTCTTGTCCGGGAAGGGGCGGCCTGCCCGGACCGGTGATCGGGTTCACCACGCCGGAAGGCTTCCGTCGCCCCGGCGCGCCCCGCGCCCGGACAGGGTGATCGCTCCGGCAGGTCTCCTGACTCGCGGGTCGTCGCTCGGCCGGGCCTTCCCGCGGGCCGCGCCCGCAGTGGCATGTTCCGGCTCCGCTCGCCGCCTACAGTTGCGGGGGCAGTCGCGGGTTTGGCCCCAAGGCCGCACCGCGTTCCCTTTCTCACCGGGCGCGCGAACACCCGGACCGGAGCGAGTCGAGCCTTACGCCGAATCGCGCTTTCGGGAAAGCAGAACCTCGTCCGTGCCATGCAGTTGCAGGCTGCCGCGCAGGGTTGTAACGGTGCCGACAGTGGGGGAGAGCCGCCGATGCTGGAGCGCCAGAGCGCGAAGATACGTCTGACGCGGGCGTTCCAGGGGCAAGCGCAGCGTCTCTATCCCTTCTTCCGGCGCCATGCCTATCGCGGACCGCTTCTGCCTTCCGAGGTCGAGAGCCGGGTCGCCGTTTCGCTGCGGGACGGGTTTCTTTACAACCGGATCCCCAAGACCGCGAACTCGTTGATGACCTGGATGCTCGCCACGGCCTCGGCACGGGCCGCGGGCGAACCCGCGCCGGATCGGCCGAAGAGCTATTTCCCCACGCCGCGGCGACTGTCATCGGCCGAGGTTGCCCGTGTCGAGCAGGAGGTTTTCAAGTTCGCGATCGTGCGGAACCCCTATTCGCGCACGCTTTCGGCGTATCTGGACAAGATCGCCGCGAGAAAGCGGCAGGCGCGCACCTTCGAGAGATGGCGTGGCGCGCCGGTTCAGCGGAAGGAACCGAGCTTCGGCGAGTTCTGTCGCTATCTGGACGCGGGCGGGCTGCGGGATGACGTGCACTGGGCGCCGCAGACGGAGCTTCTTTGCGAGGTGCCGGGCTGGTTCGACCGGATCTACCGGCAGGAAAAGCTGGGCGAGGCCGCCGAGGAAATCATGGGGCGGATCTTCGGCGTGGCGCCGGAGTTCCCGGCGCGGGTGGGGCCGCGCCCGACCGGGGCCTCGAAACTCGTTGCCCGGCACTACGACGACGAAACGCGCCGGATCGTGGCGCGGCTGTTCGCGGCGGATTTCGATGCCCTGGGCTACGCGCCGGAACTTCCGGGCGCGGCCTGATCCGTCAGCCGATCTCGGCCAGCCGCGCCAGCGCCGCCCGCAGGCGCTGCGCCTCGTCCTTCTTCACGGCGAGGGTCGCGCGGGTTTCGTCCACCACCTCCTCGGGGGCGCTTTCGAGGAATTTCGGGTTGGAAAGCCGCCCCGAAAGCCCGCCCATCTCCTTCTCGAGCTTGCCGAGCGTCTTCTCGAGCCGCGCCTTCTCCTCGGCGACGTCGATGACGCCGGCAAGCGGCAGGCCGAGGCTCGCGCCCTCCACGGCCACCGTGACCGTGCCCTTGGGGAAGCTCCGAACCTCCTCGAGGCTCTCGATCCGGGCGAGCCGCTTGATCAGCGCCTCGTTCCGCGCCCAGGCGGCGCGGCCGGTCTCGCCGATCTCGGTGGCGAGCATCGGCACGTATAGCCCCGCGGGGACGTGCATCTGCGCCCGCGCGCTGCGCACCTCCTCGATGACGGATACGACCCAGCCCATCTCCCGGTCGGCGGCGTCGCAGGCCAGCTCCGCGGCGGTGTAGTCGGGCCAGTCGGCGTGGACGAGCATCTTCCGCCGCTCGGCGAGCGTGCCCCAGAGCTCCTCGGTGAGGAAGGGCATGATCGGGTGCAGCA
>CAZPCU010000268.1:0-3636 GCA_964585075.1 uncultured Rhodobacterales bacterium | reverse complement strand
AACAGGAAACCGATCCCGCGGCGGTGGAGGCCGCGGCGCGCGCCTCCATGCGCAACCATGTCGCCGCCATGGTGGCGTTCTGGAACCGCGGCGTGCCGACGCTGGATTACGGCAACAACATCCGCCAGGTCGCGCAGGAGGAGGGGCTGGAGAATGCCTTCGCCTTCCCCGGCTTCGTGCCGGCCTATATCCGCCCGCTCTTCTGCCGGGGTGTCGGGCCGTTCCGCTGGTGCGCTCTCTCGGGCGATCCGGAGGACATCTACCGCACCGACGCCAAGGTGAAGGAACTCATCGATGACGCGCACCTGCACAACTGGCTCGACATGGCGCGGGAGCGCATCTCCTTCCAGGGGCTGCCCGCGCGGATCTGCTGGGTGGGCCTCGGCCAGCGCCACAAGCTCGGGCTCGCCTTCAACGAGATGGTCGCGCGCGGCGAGCTGAAGGCGCCTGTCGTGATCGGGCGCGATCATCTCGACTCGGGCTCGGTGGCGAGCCCCAACCGCGAGACCGAGGCGATGCGGGACGGCTCGGACGCCGTGTCGGACTGGCCGCTCCTCAATGCGCTCCTCAACACGGCGAGCGGCGCCACCTGGGTCAGCCTCCATCACGGCGGCGGCGTGGGCATGGGCTTTTCGCAGCATTCCGGCATGGTGATCTGCTGCGACGGCACGGAAGAGGCGGCGCGGCGGATCGGGCGCGTGCTCTGGAACGACCCGGCGACGGGCGTGATGCGCCACGCGGACGCGGGCTACGAGGAGGCGCTGGACTGCGCGCGGGAGCATGGCCTCGACCTGCCCGGCATCCTGAAATGAGTCTCGCGCGGTTCCGCGAGGCGCAGGACCGGATCTGGCCCGCGCCGCTGGAAGAGCTTCGTGCGGGCCGCAAGGTGACGCACTGGATGTGGTTCGTCTTCCCGCAACTTTGCGGGCTCGGCCGGTCGGAGACCGCGCGCCGCTTCGGCATCGCCGGCCTGGACGAGGCGCGCGCCTATCTCGCCGACCCCGTGCTCGGCCCGCGGCTTCTGGAGGCCGCCGCGGCGATGCAGGCCAACGCCGGCCGCGCGCCGGAAGACGTTCTGGGCGCGGTGGACGCGCTCAAGCTCCGCTCCTCGGCCACGCTCTTCGCCATGGCGGCGGCGGATCCCGCGCCGTTCCGCGCCCTGCTCGAGACCTTCCACGCGGGCGAGGCCTGTCCCGCGACCCGCGACATGCTGAAAGGAGAGGATCGATGACCCCGCCCGTCTACATGGACTATCTCAACCGCTTCGACGTGGAGGCGCTCGGCCTCGCCGACGAGGAGATCCTCGCGGCCGTGGAGATGGGGCTCCGGATGCAGGGGGAAGGCGCCACCGAGATCGAGCCGCGCACCCATATCCGGCCGCGCGCGGGCGCCGAGGGGCATTTCAACGTGCTGCGCGGCTGGATCGGCGGGCAGGTGGACAGCGCGGGCGTCAAGGTGGTGGGCGATTTCGTGGACAACTACAAGGCGGGCCGGCCCAGCGAATACGGGCTGCTGACGCTCTACGACCCGCGGATGGGCGCACCGAAGGCGCTGGTGGACGCGACCGGGATCACCGAGATGCGGACCGGGGCCGTCACCGCGCTCGGCGCGAAGTATCTCGGGCCCGAGAAGCCGAGGGTGCTCGGCCATGTCGGCGCGCGGGGCACGGCCTACTGGAACGTCCGGCTTCTCTGCCATCTCTTCGATTTCGAGGAGGTGCGCGTCCACTCCCGCCGCCCCGAGAGCCGCGAGGCTTTCGCGGCGCGGCTCGAGGCCGATCTCGGGCGCAGGATCACCGTCACCGAGGACTGGCGGAGCTGCCTGGAGGGCGCCGACATCATGGTGGAGGCCTCCCGGCTTTCCGAGCCCGCGCCGCTTTTCCGCACCGAATGGGTGAAGACCGGCGCGCTCGTCGTCCCCTACGGCACCATGTCGGCGGTGGAGATCACCCTCACCGACATCATGGACAAGGTGGTGATGGACGACTGGGGCCAGGCCCACGGCATCTTCGGTGCGCTCCGCGCCCATGTGGACGAGGGCAAGGTGACGGCGGAGACGCTCCACGCCGAACTGGGCGAGATCGTCGCCGGGCGGAAGCCCGGGCGGGAGAGGCCGGACGAGACGATCCTGTTCTGGCATCGGGGCCTGTCGCTCTCCGACATCGCGCTCGGCCACGCCATGCTGGAAAAGGCGCGCGCCATGGGCGTGGGGCAGAGGTTGCGCTTCGCATGACGGCGGCGCCGATCGGGGAAGGGCGCGTCACGCTCGCCGCCTTCGCGGGCATGGTCGCGGGCGGCGGGCCCGTCCGGCTGTCTCGCGCGGCGCGGGAAAGGATGTCGGCCGCGCTCGCCATCGTGGAGATCCATGCGGCCGGGCCCGAGCCCGTCTACGGCATCAACACCGGCCTCGGCGCCAAGCTCGCCGAGCGCATCCCGGCAGAGGACATCCCCGCCTTCCAGCGCCGCTTCGTCCTGGGCCGCGCCGTGGCCGCGGGCGCGCCCCTGCCCGACGCGACGGGCCGGGCCGTGGCGATCGCGCGGCTCGTCTCGGCGGCGAACGGGCCGGCGGCGCTGTCGCTGCCGATGGCGGATCATCTTCGCGCGCTCCTCGAGGCCGGGCTCTCGCCCGTGGTGCCCGAGTTCGGCTCGATCGGCGCGGCGGACCTCACGCAGCTCGCGGTCTGGGCGCTGGGCGCGCTCGGCGAGGGCGAGGTCTGGCGGGCGGGCGAGATTCTCCCCGCGGCGCGCGCCTTCGCCGAGGCCGGGATCGCCGCCCCGCCGCTCGGACCCAGGGACGGGCTCGCGCTCGCCAGCCATTCGGGGCTTTCGGTCGCGCTCGCCGCCGATGCTCTCGGGCGGGCGCGCAGGGCGCTCGACGCGGCGAAGGCCGCGCTGCTCCTCTCCTACGCGGGCTACGACGCGAACCGCGCCATCCTTGCCCCGGAGGTGAACGCGCTCCGCCCGGCGCCGGGCCAGGCGGCGTCGGCGGCGTGGCTGCGCGAGCGGCTCGCGGGCACGGACCACGCGCCCCGCCGGGTCCAGGAGGCGCTGAGCTTCCGCCAGGCGGCGCCGGTGACCGGCGCGGCGGAAGACGCGCTCGCCCGCGCGGTCGCCATCTGGGAGGACGAGGCCAACGGCACGCCCGACAGCCCCGTCGCCCTTTCCGACGGCGCCATGGCCTCGACGCCGAACTTCCACGCCCCGGCGCTCGCGCTCGCGCTGGAGGGCGTGTCGCTCGCGATGGCCATGGCGGGGCAGGGGGCGGTGCAGCGCATGCAGCGGATGATGTCGCCCGTCCTCTCGGGGCTGCCACGGGATCTTTCGCCCGAGGGCGGGGCCGCCGCGGGGATGGTGCCGCTTCAGAAGACCGCCGCGGCGCTCCTGGCCGAGGTCCGGCGCCACGCCCAGCCCGCGATCTTCGATCCCGCGCCCGTCTCGGAGGGGGTGGAGGACATGGGCTGCCTGACCCCGCTCGCGGCGCGCAAGCTCTGCGACCAGATGCGCGCGTTCCGGCTTCTCGCGGGGGCGGAGGCTCTTGTCGCGGTGCAGGCCATCGACCTGCGCGGCGGGAGCCGCGGCGCGACCGCGGCCCGGCTCCACGAGGCGCTCCGCGCCCGCATCCCGCCGCTCGGCGCAG
>CAZPCU010000267.1:0-3638 GCA_964585075.1 uncultured Rhodobacterales bacterium | reverse complement strand
TGCGCCGTCAGAATTTTCGTCCGAAAATTCCGGCCGGGATCGCGCGAGACCCGAAAAATCTTCGGACGAAGATTTTTCTCCGGTCACTCCTCCTCGAGCTTCAGCCGGAGCTCGCGCAGGATGGGCAGGACCGCGCGCACCTTCTCTTCGCCGAGCTCGCTCACGAGCTCGGTGACCATCGGCGTGATCGCCGCGAGCGCCTCGTCCCGCGCCCGGCGACCGGCCGGGCTGATCGCCACCATCTTGCGGCGCGCGTCGTCCCAGTCCGGGCGGATATGGACGTATCCCGCCGCCTCGAGCTTGCCGAGCGTGTTGGTCATCGCGCCGCGTGTGACGTGAAAACTCCGGGCGAGCTGCGCCGGGCTCCGCTCCGTGCCGAACCGCGCGAGGTGGTTCAGAACGGAGAAATGCGAGATCTCCATGCCCCGCGGCAGACCCCGGCTCAGCCTGTTCCGGACGAGCTGGTCCGCCGTCAGGATCTCGCTGAACAGGGTCACCGCGAGGGCATGGGTCGTCTTGTCCATGATCAGGGCCCCTCGAACTCCCTGTCGTGGCCGAGGGACGGAACGCGCCTCCGGGCGTTCTCCACGGCCGCGCGGTCGATCTCGAGGTAGCTGAGGCCCGGGCGGTCGCCGCCGTCGCAGAGCACCTCCCCCCAGGGCGACACGCCGAGGCTGTGGCCGTGAGTCTCGCGCGCGCGTCCGCGCGCCGCCGCGTGAGTGCCGCATTGCGCGGGTGCGAGGACGTAGGCGCCGCATTCGATCGCCCGCGCCCTGAGAAGGGAGTCCCAGTGCGCCTCGCCGGTCACCGGCGAGAAGGCGGCCGGCACGGTCAGGATCTCCGCCCCGGCCTGGGCGAGCGCCCGGTAGAGATACGGGAACCGGACGTCGTAGCAGACGGTGAGCCCGACCGTGCCGAAAGGCGTCTCGGCGAGCACGGCCTGTCGCCCGGGGCGGAAGGCGTCCGATTCGCGATAGGTCTCCGTCTCGGTCACGTTGACGTCGAACATGTGGATCTTGTCGTAGCGCGCCGCGATCCCGCCCTCCGGCCCGATCAGGTAGGAGCGGTTCGCGAAACGCCCGCGGCGGTCGTCGGTCCTGAGGGCCAGCGACCCGATGAGAAGCCAGATCCCCGCGCGCGCCGCCTCGTCCCGGAGCCCTGCCAGCGTCGGATCCTCCGCCTCGAAGCTCAGCACCTCGTTCTGGCGCGTGCGGCTGGTGGAGACGCAGTTGGTCACTTCGGGCGTCAGCACGAAGCCCGCGCCGTCGGCCGCCGCCTCGCGCAGGAAGGTGCGGGCGGTGCGCAGATTCTCCTCCGGGTCGTCGGAGGAGGTCATCTGCACGAGCGCCGCGCGCATCAGGCCGCCAGCATGGCGTCGAGCTTGCCCGCGCGCTCCAGCGCGTGCAGTTCGTCGCAGCCGCCCACATGCTCGCCGCCGATGAAGATCTGCGGCACCGTGCGCCCGCCATGGGCGCGCTGGATCATCTCGGCCTTGCGTTCGGGCTCGGCCCAGACATCGATCTCGGAATAGCTCACGCCCTTCTTGGCGAGCAGGCGCTTGGCCGCGATGCAGAAGCCGCAGAGCGGCGAGGTATAGATTTCCACTGGCTTCATGTCGCCCGATCCTCGCGTGTCATGGAACTGTCGGGAATCTAGGCACGGTTGGCCACGCGCGCCAGCGCGAGGACGCAAATCTCCCCTGCGCCCGCCGCGCGGCAGGCGCGCGTCGCCGCTTCCAGCGTCGCGCCGGATGTCATCACGTCGTCCACGAGGAGGACGGGCCGCCCCGCGATGCGGCCGAGATGGCGGGGCGCGACGCGAAGCGCGTCCTGCAGCGCGGCGAATCGCGCCTCCCGGCCAAGGCCGTCCAGCACCGGCGTCCGGCGCGCGCGCTGCAGCAGGTCGGGAACATGGGCGCAGCCGAGCTCGGCGGCGGCGGCCCGGGCGAGCAGGGCGGACTGGTTGAACCGCCGCCGCAGAAGGCGCCGCCAGTGCAGCGGCACGGGGGCGATCAGCGTCCCCGGGCGCAAGAGAGGCCGTGCCGCGGCGGCGAGCCACTTGCCGGCCGGGCGCGCGATCTCGTGGCGGTCGCCGTGCTTCAGCGACAGAACGAGCCGTCGGCCCGTGCCCTCGTAGAAGAGCGCCGCACGGCCCTGCGCCCAGGGCCGCGGATGTGCCATGCATGCGTCGCAGAGCACGGGTTCTCCCGGGTCGTCGCCCGGCAGCGGCACGCCGCAGGCATCGCAGACCAGCCCGCCGATGAAGCCCGTCTCGCGCCAGCACGCCGGGCAAAGCCCCCATTCGTCGCTGACTGGCCCCCCGCAGGCGAGGCAGAGCGGCGGATAGACGAGGCGAAGCGCGGTTTGAATGCCGCTCGCCCAGGCCCTATTGTCGCGCGTCATGGAGATGCCCACCCGTATCACCGACCGCGCGGCGCTCGCCCGGAACCGCGCGCGCGCGCGACGCGCCCCCGTGACCTTCCTGCACGAGGCGGCCCGCGCCGATCTCGAGGATCGGCTCGACATGGTTAACAGGCGCTTTACGGCGCCCGCCGTGGTGAGTCCGCTGCCCGAGATCTGGGAGGGCCTGGCGCCCGGCGCCCGGCATGTCGCCCCGGCCGAAACCCTGGATCTCGGCGAGGGCGCGCAGGATCTCCTCGTGCACGCGATGGACCTGCACTGGGCGGACGATCCGGTGGGCCAACTGGTCCAGTGCCGCAGGGCGCTGCGCCCCGACGGGCTCTTCCTCGGCGTCCTTCCGGGCGGGCGCACCCTGCACGAGCTGCGCGCAGCGCTGGGCCAGGCCGAGACGGAGGTGACGGGCGGCCTTTCGCCGCGGGTACTGCCCATGGGCGAGATCCGCGACCTCGGAGGCCTGCTCCAGCGCGCGGGCTTCGCCCTGCCCGTGGCCGACAGCGTGACGCTCACGGCGAGCTATCCCTCCGCGCTCCACCTGATGCGGGAGCTGCGCGCCATGGGGGAGGGCAATGCGCTCGCAGCCCGGCTGCGCCGCCCGACGCGCCGCGCGGTGATCCTGCGTGCGGCCGAGCTCTACGCGCAAGGGTTCGGAACGCCGGAGGGCCGCGTCACCGCGACCTTCGAGCTCGTGGTGCTGACGGGCTGGGCGCCCGACGCCAGCCAGCCGCAACCGATGCGGCCCGGCAGCGCAAAGGCCCGGCTCGCCGATGCGCTCGGCACCTCCGAGACGAGACTCCGAGATTGACGCCGGAGGATTTGCCCATATTTCCCCCAGATACCCGAGAACCGAGGGACCTGCCGATGCTGGATGCCGCCAAAGCCGAGACCCGACCCGTTCACGCGCCCGCGGATCATCCCAAGCTGCCGCCCGAGCGGGTGGGCGTGCTGATCGCCAACCTTGGAACGCCCGACAACTACGACTACTGGTCGATGCGGCGCTACCTGAACGAGTTCCTCTCGGATCGGCGCGTGATCGATTACGCGCCCTGGAAGTGGCAGCCGCTTCTGCAGCTCGTCATCCTCTCGAAGCGCCCCTTCTCGAGCGGCGAGGCCTACAAGTCGATCTGGAACGAGGAGAAGGGCGAAAGCCCCCTCATGACGATCACGAAGGACCAGACCGCGGCGCTCGCCCGGAAGATGCAGGAGCGCTACGGCGACCAG
>CAZPCU010000266.1:0-3644 GCA_964585075.1 uncultured Rhodobacterales bacterium | reverse complement strand
GAGATCGGCGCCGTGATGGCGATCGAGGGCGCGCCGGTCTTCGACGGCTGGCCCGAGGGCTGGTATGTTTACGGCCCGGGCACCGACCACCACCCGACGGTCAGCGGGGGTGACGCGCATGTCCTCTACCTGCTGCCCGAGGGCGCGATCGAATTCACCGGAAACTGAAGCGCCCGCGAAGGGCGCCGCATCGGCAGGGGAGGGCCGGGGCATGAGCGCAGAGGAAAACGCCGCGAGCTGGTTCGTGGACCGCCACGCGGGGGAGGGGCGGGGGGACAAGACGGCCTTCCGCGAGGCGTTCGGCGCGAGGCGCGAGATCAGCTATGGCGGGCTCGCCGAGGCCACGGGGCGCGTCGCCGCCGCGCTGTCCCGCGCCGGGCACCGGCGCGAGGAGCGCGCCGCGATGCTCGTGCTCGACCAGATCGAGTTCCCGCAGGTCTTCTGGGGCTGCCTCAAGGCGGGCGTGATCCCCATTCCCCTCAACACGCTGCTCGCGCCCGACGTCTACAACGTGATCCTCCGGGACTGCCGCGCCTCGGTGCTCTTCGTCTCGGCCGAGCTTCTGGACACGGCGCTGCCCGCGCTTTCCGGGAACCCCTATCTGCGCCACCTGGTGGTGATCGGCGGCCCGCCTGCCGAGATGGAGAGCGGCCCGGCCCAGGTCGAGACCTGGGAGAGCTTCATGGAGGGCGCGGAGCCCGCTCCCGCCGTCGAGGCGGATGCCGACGAGGTGGCCTTCTGGCTCTACTCCTCGGGCTCCACGGGCCAGCCCAAGGGCGTGCGCCACGTCCACCACAGCCTCAGATACACCGCCGAGACCTACGGGGCCGAGGTGCTCGGGATCGAGGAGGGCGATACGGTCTATTCCGTGGC
This sequence comes from uncultured Rhodobacterales bacterium, assembly GCA_964585075.1. GTDB lineage: Bacteria > Pseudomonadota > Alphaproteobacteria > Rhodobacterales > Rhodobacteraceae > Rhodosalinus. The sequence continues at coordinate 2,771 of CAZPCU010000266.1, read as the reverse complement.
GAAGTTTTTCTTCGCCTACGGCCTCGGCAACGCGATGACCTTCCCTATGTCGGTGGGCGCGACCACGGTGCTTTTCAACGGCCGCCCCACGCCGGAGGTGGCGGTGCGCATCCTCTCGGAAGAAAACCCCACCGTCTTCTGCGGCGTGCCGACGCTCTTCGCCGCCACCGTGGCCCATCTCGAGGCGGGCGGCGATGCGCCCGAGCCGCCGCTCCGACGCTGCATCTCGGCCGGCGAGGCACTGCCCGAGGAGATCGGCAAGCGCTGGCACGCGCTCTTCGGCGTGGACATCCTGGACGGGGTGGGCTCCACCGAGATGCTCCACATCTTCCTTTCCAACCGGCCGGGGGACGTGGTCTACGGCACCTCCGGGCGGGCCGTGCCGGGCTACGAACTCCGGCTCGTGAACGAGGACGGCCAGGAGATCACCGCCCCGGGGGAGATCGGCGAGCTTCTGGTCTCGGGCCACTCCGCGGCGGACGGCTACTGGAACAAGCGCCGCAAGTCCCGCACCACCTTCGAGGGCGAGTGGACGCGGACGGGCGACAAGTACGAGATGACGCCCGAGGGGCGCTACGTCTACTGCGGGCGCACCGACGACATGTTCAAGGTGTCGGGCATCTGGGTCTCGCCCTTCGAGGTGGAGCAGGCGCTTGTGGCCCATCCGGGGGTGCTGGAGGCGGCCGTGGTGGCCGCCCGCGACGAGAGCGGCCTCGAGAAGCCCAAGGCCTTCATCGTGCCCAAGACAGGCCAGGACGGCGGCGCGCTCGCCGAGGAGCTCAGGGAGTTCGTCAAGGCGCGCATCGGGAAATGGAAGTATCCGCGCTGGATCGAGGTGGTGGAGGATCTGCCCAAGACCGCCACCGGCAAGATCCAGCGATTCAAGCTCAGGGAGGTGGCGTGATGGCGGAGTGGACGCGCGGACCCGCGACGCTGGAGGCCGGCGGCAAGCGGCTCGAATATGCCTGCTGGGGGCCGGCGCCCGGCATGGCCCCGACGATCGTGATGCTTCACGAGGGGCTCGGCTGCCTCGCGCTCTGGCGCGACTTTCCCGCGGCGCTGGCGAAGCGCACGGGCTGGGGGGTGATGGCCTGGTCGCGCGCGGGCTACGGCCAGTCCGATCCGGCCGAGCTTCCCCGCCCGCTCGATTACATGACGCGCGAGGCGCGCGACGTGCTGCCCGAGGTGCTGGATGCGATCGGCTTCCGGCAGGGCGTGCTTCTCGGCCACTCGGACGGCGCCACCATCGCGGCGGAATACGCGGGCGGGGTGGAGGATTTCCGCGTCCGCGGCCTCGTGCTCATGGCGCCGCATTTCTTCACCGAGGAGCCGGGCCTTCTGGAGATCGCGCGCGCGAAGGAGGCTTTCGACACGGGCGATCTCAGGGCGCGCATGGCCAAGTATCACCGCGATCCCGAGGGCGCGTTCCGGGGCTGGAACGACGCCTGGCTCGATCCCGGCTTCCGCGAGTGGAACGTGGCCGAGTGCATCGATTACCTGCGCATTCCCGCCCTCGCGATCCAGGGGCGCGACGATCCCTACGGAACGCTGGCCCAGATCCGCGAGCTCGAGGAGCGGGCCTATTCGCCGGTGGACACGGTGATCCTCGACGACTGCCGGCACGCCCCGCATCTCGAGCGGCCGGACGCCACGCTCGACGCGGTGGCCGAGTTCTGCGCGCGGCTCGCGCGGATCGAGGCCGCCGAGGTCGAGACGGCCTGAGCCGATGCGCCCGGCCCACGCCTATGTGCCGGGCGAGACCCCCCGGCATCCCGAGGGCGCCTTCGACGCCATCCGCGAGAGCGTGACGCCGGGGCTCGCCCCCGGGGCGCTGGCGGGCACGCAGGCCTGGCGGACGGGGCTGTGCTGGCTCGACGAAGGCTACTACTGGGAAGCGCACGAGGTGCTGGAGCCGGTCTGGATGGCCGCGCCGCCCAACGCGCCCGAGCGGCACCTGGTGCGCGCGGTGATCCAGTGCGCGAACGCGCGCCTGAAGCGGCGCATGGGCCGCGAGAACGCGGCGCGCCGGCTCGAGGCGCTGGTGGCTGGGCTTCTCGACGAATGCGCGCTGTCGGGCCGGTCGCGTGTCATGGGGCTCGACCTCGCCGCGGCGCGGGCGGCGTTGCTCGGCGGCGCGCGATTCGACATAGAAAATGCAATATAATGCACATATGGAGGCACTGGAAATCATGGTATTGTTAAAATACTGATTTCAAATGACTCTTTTATGAGCACTATAACGCATACACCTGTTTACCGCGCGACGGACGCGCAGTATGCTGCATCTCAACCGCGAGGAGACCGAGCGTGACCAAGCTGATCGACTTTCAGACCGACCCTTCGAAATACCGCCACTGGCGGGTCGAGCATGACGGCCCGGTTGCGTATGTCTCGATGGACGTGGATGAGGATGGCGGGCTCTTCGAGGGCTACAAGCTCAAGCTCAACTCCTACGACCTCGGCGTGGATATCGAGCTCAACGACATCGTTCAGCGCATGCGCTTCGAACATCCCGAGGTGCGCGCCGTCGTCATGCGGTCGGGCAATCCGGCCGTGTTCTGCGCGGGCGCAAATATCCGGATGCTGGGCGGCGCCTCGCACACGCACAAGGTGAACTTCTGCAAGTTCACCAACGAGACGCGCAACAGCTACGAGGCGGCCGAGGAGGACTCGGGCCAGACCTGGATCGCGGCCGTGCGCGGCTCCTGCGCGGGGGGTGGCTACGAGCTCGCGCTCGCCTGCAACCACATCATGCTGACCGACGACTCGAC
>CAZPCU010000265.1:0-3665 GCA_964585075.1 uncultured Rhodobacterales bacterium | reverse complement strand
CCATCTCGCGCAGATACATGCGCACCGGATCGTCGGTGCGGTCGAGCTTCTCGCTCTCCGATCCGGCCAGCGCCACATCCTTCGACGTCGAGGTCTGGACGAGTTCTGTCGAGCCCTTGTCGTCGTCCTCCTCGACCTCTTCCTCCTCGATGATGTTGATGCCCATCTCGGAGAGCATCGACATCACGTCCTCGATCTGCTCCGAGGACACCTGGTCGGGCGGCAGCACCTGGTTAAGCTGGTCGTAGGTGATGAAGCCGCGTTCGCGCGCCTCGCCGATCATCTTCTTGACGGCGGCCTGGCTCATGTCGAGCGTCAGCGCGGCGTCCTGGTCCTGATCCTCGGGCTTGCTGTCGTCGGTATCCTTGGCGGCCATTCAGGTCTCCTGGCTGGCAGGGCGATTCGGTTGGCGCGAATCAATAGCGCGCCAAGGCGATTCGGACACCCCGCGCCCCCTTGTTTTTCGTGGTCTGTCGTGCCCGCACCTCATTTGCGCGCCGGTCCTCCGGAGATGCTGTCGAGAAGGGCGCGAAGCGCGCTCCGTTCCGCGCGGCTGATTCGTGCGCCATTCGGTCCGGTTTCGTACTCCACCTTGTCGTCCTGCGCGCTGCGGGTGGCGCGATGGCTGGCCTCGGCGGCCTGCCCCAAGCGCCATGTCAGGGTCTCGTCGGCCACGTGGCTCAGGTCCTCCTCCGCCTCCCGGATCTCCATCTGCAGCCCGCGGATCGCGTCGAGCTTCGCGAACTCTTCCTCGAGCGTCTGGCGCGCGAGATCGAGGTCGCCCGGCCGGCGCAGACACGGCGTGACCGCCACATGGTCCGTCGCGGCGAGTCTTTCAAGGGGAGCGGCGCCGAGAGCGCCCTCGACCGCGGCGCGCAGCGTCTCCGGGTCGGCGTCGGGGTGGGCCAGCAGCGCCGCGCGCAGCGCGTCGTGGTCCGGGTCGCGGCAATCGAGCGCCTCGAGCCGCTCCGCCACTTCCTCGATGAGCGCGGGATGAGCGAGCAGCGTGGCGAGGATCACGGCCTCCCGCAGATGGCCTGCGATGTCCTCACCCGCGGAGACGAGCAGCGACTGCCGCGTGCTCGGCATCGGCGCGCCCGGGCGCGCCGGCCCGGCGCCGCGCCCGCGCCCGGCGAAGGCAGGCCGCGCCGGCCGGAAGATCTCCCAGCGCAGCGCCCGGATCTCCTCGCCGTAATGGGCGCGGATGGAGGGATCACGGATGCGCGCGACCGCGGCGCGGAGCGCCTTGTCGAGCGCGGCCTTCCTCTCCGGGCTGTCGAGCACGCGGCCCTCCGTCTCGCGCCGCCAGAGAAGCCGCACCATGGGCAGCGCCTCCTCAATGAGCTTGCGCATCGCCGCGGGCCCCTGCGCGCGCAGCAGATCGTCCGGGTCCTGACCGGGCGGCATCAGGGCGAAGCGCAGCCCCTTGCCCGCCTCCAGGAGCGGCAGCGCCAGGTCGACGAGGCGATAGGCGGCCTGCAGACCGGCCCGGTCGCCGTCGAGCGCGACCACCGGCTCGTCGGCGATCCGCCAGAGAAGCCCGAGCTGCGTTTCGGTGATCGCCGTGCCGAGGGGCGCCACCGCCGCCTCGAAGCCATGGGACGCGAGGGCGATCACGTCCATGTAGCCCTCGGCCACGACGAGCGGCTGCCCCTTCCCCGCCGCCTCGCGGGCGGGTCCGTGGTTGTAGAGGTTGCGCGACTTGTCGAAGAGGTCGGTCTGCGGCGAGTTGAGATACTTCGCGGTGTCGCCCGGATCCATCGCGCGCCCGCCGAAGGCGACGGCGCGCCCGCGCGCGTCGCGGATCGGGAACAGGATGCGGTTGCGGAACACGTCGTAGGGCTCGCCGCCCTTGTCCGACCGGCGGGCGAGCCCGGCGCCGAGAATGAGATCCTCGGCCACCCCCTTGCCCCGCAGGTGCTCCCACAGCCCCCGCCAGCCCGGCGGCGCGAAGCCGATCTCCCACCGCGCGAGCTCCGCGTCGTCCAGCCCCCGCCGTTCCAGATAGGCCCGCGCCTCGGCCGCCGCCCCGGTGGAGAGCTGGAGCCGGAAATGCCGCACCGCCTGTTCCATCACCTCGGCGAGCCGGGTGTGGCGGTCGGCCGTCTCCTTCGCCTTCGGGTCGCGGGCCGGCATGGGCATTCCCGCCTCGCGGGCGAGGATCTCCACCGCCTCCATGAAGTCCACGTTCTCCGTCTCGCGCACGAAGGAGATGGCGTCCCCCTTCGCGTGGCAGCCGAAGCAGTAGTAGAAGCCCTTGCGGTCGTCGACGTGGAAGCTCGCCGTCTTCTCCTGGTGGAAGGGGCACGGCGCCCACATGTCGCCCTTGGCCTGGTTGGATTTCCGGTTGTCCCAGAGCACCTTCCGGCCCACGACCTGCGCGAGGCTCGTCCGGCTGCGCAACTCGTCCAGGAATCCGGGGGGCAGGCTCATTGCCTGAATATCGGACTCGGGAGGGCCGCTGTCCAGCGCCGCCGTCGCGCGCGGCGGCGGCCGGGATCACTGGGCGAGGCAGGCGGCCTCGTAGCTCTCGGCGACAGCGGGGCCGAGCTGGTCCTCGGGCAGCGACCAGACCCATTCGACGATGAGCGGGACCGCCTCGGCGTAGGCCTCGGCCCGGCCTGCCAGCCCGCCGGCGACGGCTTCCGTCGCGGCCTCGGGCGCGTCGCCCGCACTCCGGCGCTCCACCGCCGCGGCGACGATGCTCGCCTGCGCGGCGCAGTCCTCGGCGCCGCCCTGGGCGGCCGCCGGCGGCGGCGCGGCGAGGGCCGCGACGAGCGGCAGGGTCAGGATCAGGCGTGTCATGGAACCTCCTCGGGATGTTTCCCGTCAGGACATAACGCGCCGGCCCCCGCCTGTCACCCGGCGCGGCGGGCGGCGAGGCTTTCCATCGCCACGCGAAGCTCGTGCACGAGCGTCCGCGCCATGGAGCGGAACGCCATGATCCGGATCGTCTCCGCCCCGGTCCGCACGAGGCTCACGTTCATGTGGCCGAGAAGCGTGCGCGCCGCGTGGCCTTCGGGAAAGGCGGAGGGCCGCAGGTCGATCGGCACGAGCCGGGCGAGCGCGTCCGGCCCGGCCGCACCGGACAGCGTCACCAACGCCCAGGCGTCGGACTGGTCGGTAAGCGCGGCATGCGCCGCGAGCGCCGCGTCCGGCGCGGGGCCCATGAGCATCGCCTGGTCGTGGCCCGTCCAGACCACGGCGGCGTCCGCCCCCAGCACGGCGCGGCCGGGATCGGGCCAGCCGAGACCATGCGCCGTCTCGAGCGCTTTGCCCAGCGCCGCCGCGCCGCCCGGCCCGGGCATCAGCGAGGTGATGTGCCCCGGCGTCTCTTCGGTCAGCCGAAGGCCGCCCGTTTCCACCGGCAGAAGCCCGGCGCAGGGGGTGAGAGGAGACAATTCAGCCACGGATCCGCTCTCCTTCCGGGTCGAACTGGACGGGGTCCTGCACCCGGCAGGCCACGCGCCGCCCGCGCAGGTGATCCACCATCATCACCGTCTCGCCATGCCGCGCCCGGCCGTTGCGCAGGAAGCCGAGCCCGAGCCAGCAGCCGAAGGTGGGCGACGGCCCCACGGAAGTGACGTAGCCCTGCGAGTTCTCGCGGACATGGGCCGCGCCCTCCTCGAAAAGATGGGCGCCCGCGCTCAGGGGGCGCGTCGCGT
>CAZPCU010000264.1:0-3672 GCA_964585075.1 uncultured Rhodobacterales bacterium | reverse complement strand
GGGCGTCGAAGGCGAGGCCGGGCCGGATGTCCACGTCCACGTCGGGCCATGACTTCCGGAACGCCTCGAGCACCGGGAAGAGCCACTCGAAACAGGCGTGGCACTCGATCGCGATGTGAAGCCGCCCCGAGCGGCCCGCGCGCAGCCCCGCGAACTCCGTCTGCGCCGCCTCGATCTCGGGCAGCACCCGTTCGGCGAGCCGCAGGAGCCGCTGGCCCGCCGCGGACAGGCGCATGGGCTTCGAGCGCCGCACGAAGAGCTCCACCCCCGTCTGCGCCTCGAGCCCCTTGATCTGGTGGCTGAGCGCCGACTGCGTGATGTTCAGCGCGTCCGCCGCGCGGGCCAGCCCTCCATTGTCGTGGATGGCCTTGATCGAGCGCAGGTGACGCAGTTCGAGGTGCATCTTCATGTCTGCCTCATCTTGGTCTTGAGATTTATGAGTTTGTTTCACGTCCGCGCGCGTGCGACAAGTCCCGGGATCATTGGAGGGTCAGGCATGTCGGCACCGCGCGTCTCGTTCGAGTTCTTTCCGCCCAAGACGCTGGAAGCGTCCTTCCGGCTCTGGGACACCGTGCAGGTGCTCGCGCCGCTCTCGCCGCGCTTCGTCTCCGTCACCTACGGGGCGGGCGGCACCACCCGGGAACTCACCCGTGACGCGGTGGGCACTCTGCACAAGCATTCCGGCCTCGACGTGGCTGCGCACCTGACCTGCGTGGACGCCTCGAAGGCCGAGACGCTCGCCATCGCCGAGGGCTTCGCCGAGGCGGGCGTGACCCAGATCGTGGCGCTCCGCGGCGATCCGCCCAAGGGCGCGGGCCGTTTCACGCCGCATCCCGAGGGCTTCGCAAGCTCGGTGGAGCTCGTCGAGGCGCTCGCCGCGACGGGGCGCTTCACCATCCGCGTGGGCGCCTATCCCGACCCCCACCCCGAGGCGGCCCATGACGGGGCCGACATCGACTGGCTCAAGCGCAAGATCGACGCCGGCGCCGCCGAGGCGATCACCCAGTTCTTCTTCGAGCCGGAAACCTTCTTCCGGTTCCGCGACCGCTGCGAGAAGGCGGGAATCGACGCGCCGATCACCCCCGGCATCATGCCGATCGAGAACTGGGACGGCGTGAAACGCTTCGCGAAGGGCTGCGGCGCCGTGATCCCCGACTGGCTCGACCGCGCCTTCACCAAGGCGCGCCGCGACGGGCGCGAGGACCTGCTGGCCACGGCGGTCTGCACCGAGCTTTGCAGCAAGCTCATCGACGGCGGCGTCGAGACGCTGCACTTCTACACGCTGAACCGCCCCGAGCTCACCCGCGACGTCTGCTTCGCGCTCGGGCTGAAGCCGGACCTGCGGCTGGAGAACGTGGCCTGAGAGCGGCCGGCAAGGCCCTTCCCCCTGTCTCCGATCCTGACGCCGCTCTCACGGAATTGCGACTCGTCCGCCGCCCGCGCCTCGCCTAAGACGAGGCCATGTTCGACGCCCGCCTCCGCACGCTGATCGACCCGCCGCTCGACGCGGCCGGGCGCATCGTGGCGCGATGGGGCGTGACGGCCGACGCGGTGACGCTCGCGGGTCTCGCGCTCGGCCTCGCCGCCGCAGGCGCCATCGCCGCGGGGCAGCCGGGCTGGGGTCTCGCGCTGCTGCTCGCAAGCCGCCTCGCCGACGGGCTCGACGGGGCCGTGGCCCGCGCCACCCGGCCCTCGGATTTCGGCGGCTATCTCGACATCACGAGCGACTTCTTCTTCTACGGCGCGATCCCGCTCGGCTTCGTCTGGCTCGATCCCGCGGCCAACGGCGCGGCCGGCGCCTTCCTGCTTCTGAGCTTCTACGTCAACGGGGCGAGCTTCCTCGGCTTCGCGATCCTCGCCGAGAAGCGGAAGATGCGCACGCACGCGCGGGGGGTGAAATCCCTCTACTTCACGGGCGGGCTGCTCGAAGGAGCAGAGACCATCGCCTTCTTCGTGCTGCTCTGTGTCCTGCCGCAGCATTTCGCGCCCATGGCCTGGGCCTTCGGCGCGCTCTGCTTCGTCACCGCCGCGTCGCGCCTTCTGCTGGCGCGGAAGGTCTTTCCGAAACCCACCGACGGGAAACCCGCATGACCCGACTGCTCGCCGCACTTCTCGCCGCCCTGCCCGCCTCTGCCCTCGCCGAGCCGGACCCGGCGGACTGGGACGCCGTTCTGGAGGAGGCGCACGGCCAGACCGTCTACTGGAACGCCTGGGGCGGCTCGACAACCACCAACGACTTCATCGCCTGGGTGGGCCGGCGCGTGGCCGAGGAGTACGGCGTCACGGTCGAGCACGTGAAACTGTCCGACACCGCCGACGCGGTGAGCCGCGTGCTCGCCGAGAAGACCGCGGGGCAGGACGAGGGCGGCGCCGTCGATCTCGTCTGGATCAACGGCGAGAACTTCGCGGCCATGAAGGAAAACGACCTTCTCTTCGGGCCCTTCGCCGAGGATCTGCCGAACTGGCGGCATGTCGATGTGGAGGGCAAGCCGGTCACGGTGGACTTCACCGTGCCCACCGACGGCTACGAGAGCCCCTGGGCCACGGCGCAGGTGGTCTTCATCTACGACACAGCGGACATCCCCGGGCCTCTGCCCTCGATGCAGGCGATCCTCGGCTGGGCCGAGGCCAACCCGGGGCGCTTCACCTATCCCCAGCCGCCCGACTTCCTGGGCTCCACCTTCCTCAAGCAGGCGCTTTACGGCGTGGTCGAGGACCCGGAGGTGCTTCTGGCGCCGGCCGCGCAAGCGGACTACGAGGCCGTCACCGCGCCGCTCTGGGCCTACGTGGACGCGCTCACGCCGCATCTCTGGCGGCAGGGGCGCGCCTATCCCCAGAGCGGGCCGCGCCAGATCCAGCTCATGGCCGACGACGAGATCGACCTCGCCATCTCGTTCAGCCCGGGCGAGGCGTCCGCGGCGATCGCCGATTTCCAGCTGCCCGGCACGGTGCGCACCTTCGTGCCCGAGGGCGGCAGCATCGGCAACGCGAGCTTCGTGGCGATCCCCTACAACGCCTCGGCCAAGGCCGGCGCGATGGTCGTCGCCAACTTCCTCCTGTCGCCCGAGGCGCAGGCCCGCGCGCTCGACCCGGATGTGCTCGGCTACGGAACCGTGCTCGACCTCGACACGCTCTCGCCCGAGGATCGCGCCCGCTTCGAGGAGGTCGAGCTCGGCATCGCCACGCTCCCGCCGGAGGCGCTCGGCCCCGCCCTGCCCGAGCCGCACCCCTCCTGGATGGAACGCATCGAGCAGGACTGGATCGCGCGCTACGGCGTCGCCGAGTAGCGTGGGGGCCCGCGCCGCCACCGCCGGCGCGGCGCGCGCCGGGCAAGCGCCCCGCCGCGGCCGGCTGCTGCCCTTCGTGCCCGCCCTCACCGTCGGGATCCTGATCCTGCCGGTGGGTGCCGGGCTCGCCGGCACGCTTCTTCCCGCCTTCGGCATCCTTCCCGCCATCGGGCGGGCGGAGCCCGGCCTCGACGCCTTCCGCGCGCTTCTCGTCTGGCCGGGCCTCGCGCCCGCGGCGCGGCTCAGCGTCGTCACCGGCCTCGCCGCCACGGCGCTTTCGCTGGCGGTCACGGCACTCATCCTCGCCTCGTGGTCGGGCACGCGCGTCTTCGGCGCGATCCGGCGGGCGCTTTCGCCGCTTCTCTCGGTGCCGCACGCGGCGGCG
>CAZPCU010000263.1:0-3706 GCA_964585075.1 uncultured Rhodobacterales bacterium | reverse complement strand
GCCCATGGTGATGAGATAGGCGCCCCGGTGGTGATAGACGACGCCCTTGGGCCGGCCCGTCGTGCCCGAGGTGTAGTTGAGCGCGATGCTCTCCCACTCGTCCTCGGGCATGATCCACTCGAATTCCTCCGTGCCGGTCGCGAGCACCTCCTCGTATTCGGGATACTCGCCCAGGTGATGGGCGCCCGCCACGTCGTCGGCCACCTCGATCACGGCGGGGGCGGGGCCTTCCATGCGCTCGATCGCCTCTGCGGCGAGCGGAATGAACTGCGGATCGCAAAGAAGCACGCGCGCCTGCCCGTGGTCGAGGATGTAGGCCACGGTGTCGGCGTCGAGGCGCACGTTGATGGTGTTGAGGATCGCGCCGCAGGCGGGCACGCCGAAATGCGCCTCGGCCTGGGCGGGCAGGTTGGGAAGAAGGGTGGCCACCACGTCCCCGGGCTTGACGCCGATGCCCCGCAGCGCCGAGGCGAGGCGCGTGACCCGCGCGGCGTATTCCGCGTAGTTCCGGCGGACGGGGCCGTAGACCACGGCGTCCTGGTCGGGAAAGACCGCGGCCGCGCGCTTCAGGAAGGACAGCGGCGTGAGCGGCGTGTAGTTCGCCGCGTTCTTCTCCAGACCGGTCTCGTCGGCGAGCCAACCCATCTCGGAACCTCCCTTTCCCCGCTGACGCGGACCCTATAGGGAAAGATTGTTGCGCCGCAAGACGGCATCGCGACAGGATCGGAGGCAGGCGCGAGGCGGCCATGATCATCTCCCGCGGGCGGGGCTACGTCTTCGTCCACATCCCGAAGACCGGGGGAACGTCGCTGGCGCTCGCGCTCGAGGCGCGGGCGATGCGGGACGACATCCTCGTCGGCGACACGCCGAAGGCGCGCCGCCGCCGGCGGCGCCTCGAAGGCGTGCGGACGCGCGGGCGCCTCTGGAAGCATTCCACGCTCGCCGACATCGAGGGGCTCGTCAGCGCCGCGGATCTGGACGGCCTCTTCGCCTTCACCCTCGTGCGCAATCCCTGGGACCGGCTCGTGAGCTACTACCGCTGGCTCCGCGCGCAGCGTTTCGATCACGAGGCCGTGCGCCTCGCGCGGGATCTGGATTTCGCCGGCTTCCTCGCCCACCCGCATACGCAGGCGAGCCTCCGCGCCGCGCCCTACGGCCGCTACATGACGGACGCGGAGGGGTGCGAACGCGCCGATCTCTACATCCGGCTGGAGCGGTTCGAAGAGGACGCCGCGCCGCTTTTCGCCCATCTGGGCTTCCGCTTCGACCTGCCTCGCGTGAACGCCTCCGACCGCGACCCGGACTGGCGGCGCTACTACAGCGACGAGACGGCCGCGCTCTTGGGCGATCTCTGCGCCGAGGACATCCGCCGCTTCGGCTACGGCTTCGAGGGCTGATCGGGCGGCGGGCCGAGCAGCCGGGCGAGAAGCTCGAAGAGCGCCGCCACGAGAAGGGCGACGAAGAGCACGGCCTCGATCCGGAAGATCGCGGCCGCCGGCGAGGGCGCAGCGATCAGCAGCACCGCCAGAGTGAAGGCCGCCCCCGCCACCGGCGACAGCACGGGCGCGAAGCGCAGCCCGACGAGCGCGGCGCCCGCGGCGACGGCCGTGCCGGCGACCGGGCCGGGCGGACCGAGAAGCTCCAGCACGAGCGCCAGGCCGGCACCGGCAAACGCGCCGGTCGCGTAGGCGAGCAGACGTTCCAGCGTCTCGTGGGCCGGGGCCATGGCGCGGTAGAGGAAGATGAACACGACCCAGAGCGCCAGCGGCTGCTCCGAACTCTGCACGAGCGCGAGCGAGACGGCGAGCCCGAGCGTCAGGAAGAGCCCGTGCCGGAGGCCTTCGCGGGGGCCTGCGGCGGGCACGGCGGCGCGACCCGCGAGGCCGAGGCGCAGGACGAGAGCGATGCTCCACGCGGCGCTCGCCGCGAAGGCGGCCAGCATGGTGCCGGGTGCCGGGCCCTGACCGAAGCGAACCGAAAGCAGGGCCGCCGCGACGATGGCGATGGTGAAGCTTCGCCCGCCGGTGCGCGCGGCCTCCCATCCCGCGAGAGCCGCGAGAAGAAGCGTCGGCAGTCTTGGATCGATTGCGAGAGGGGGCGCGAGGGACAGCGACACGAAGAGCGCGAGCGCCCCGCCAATGGCCGCGCGGCGGGGGCTGCCCATCGCCGCCGCAAGACCGACGAGGAGGCCGGCGCCCACGGCTTGCGTGAGCGGCGGCGCCAGGCTCGCCGCAGCCGCGAGAGGGACCGCCGCCCCCGCAGCCACGGCCAGAACGAGGGGCCAGGGCAGCGGGCAGGGCGGCGGCGTCACGTCAGGCGGCCTCGGCCGACTCGGGGCCGAAGCGGCCGTAGAAGCTCTGCCCCTTCTCCGCCATCTCGCGCAGCAGGTCCGGGCAGGCGAACCGCTTGCCATGGGCCGCCGCCAGCTCGTCGCAGCGTTGGGCGGCGTAGGGCGCGCCCAGCATGTCGAGCCAGCTGAACGGCCCGCCCGACCAGGGCGCGAAGCCCCAGCCGAGGATCGCGCCCACGTCGCCCTCGCGGATGTCCTCGAGCACGCCCTCCTCGAGCGCGCGCACCGCCTCCAGCACCTGCGCGAACATGAGGCGATGCTGCACGGCCTGGAGATCGGGCTGCGCCTCGGCCTCCGGATACTTCCCGGGCAGCCCGTCCCAGAGGCCGAGGCGCTTGCCGCTCTCGTCATAGGCGTAGAAGCCGGCGTTGGCCTTGCGCCCGAGCCGGCCCTGGTCGGCCATCCAGAAGAGCACCTCGTCCACCGCGTCGTCGGGGTAGGCGTCTCCCATGGCGGCCCGCGTCGCCTTGGCGATCTTCACGCCGAGGTCGATCGAGGTCTCGTCCACGAGCTGCAAGGGCCCAACGGGGAAGCCGAGCTGCCGCGCCGCGTTCTCCACCAGGGCGGGCGCGACGCCCTCACCCACCATGCGGATGCCCTCGTTGATGTAGGGGATGATGCAGCGGTTGGCGTAGAAGAAGCGCGCGTCGTTCACCACGATGGGCGTCTTGCGGATCTGGCGCACGAAATCGAGCGCCTTGGCCACCGCGCGGTCGCCGGTCTCGCGGCCCTTGATGATCTCCACCAGCAGCATCTTCTCGACGGGCGAGAAGAAGTGGATGCCGATGAACTGCCCGGGCCGGGCGCTGGCCTTCGCCAGATCGCTGATCGGCAGGGTGGATGTGTTGGTGGCGAAGATCGCTTCCGCGGGCAGATGCGCCTCGGCCTTCTTCGTCACCTCGGCCTTGACGGCGGGATCCTCGAACACAGCCTCGATCACGAGGTCCGCGCCTGCAAGCGCCGCGTAGTCGGTGGTGGCGGTGATGCGGCCGAGCACCTCTTCCTTCTTCTCCGGCGTCGTCTTGCCCCGCTTGATGCCCTTGTCGAGATAGCTCTCGCTGTAGGCCTTGCCCTTGTCCGCGGCCTCCTGGGCCTGGTCGATGAGGACCACCTCGATGCCCGCCTGGGCCGAGACGAGCGCGATGCCCGCGCCCATCATGCCCGCGCCGAGGACGCCCAGCTTCTGCACCCGCTGATCCGGCGCCTCGGGGCGGTTCGCGCCCTTCTCGAGCGCCTCCTTGTTGACGAAGAGCGAGCGGATCATCGCGCTCGACGACGGGTTCATCAGGATGTTGGTGAACCAGCGCGCCTCGATCTTGAGCGCCGTGTCGAAGGGCACGAGCGCGCCCTCGTAGA
>CAZPCU010000262.1:0-3714 GCA_964585075.1 uncultured Rhodobacterales bacterium | reverse complement strand
GCATCGTCGAACGCGACTTGCGCCGCGCAACGCCACCGCCACCGCCACCGCCACCGCCACCGCCACCGAGCATGCGCGGCAGGTCATTCCGCTCAAGCTCCGGAATACCGCGGCGAGGGGCCAGGGCAAGGTGCCGGCGCCAGGCGCAAAGATGAGGCTGCGCACTCTGGCGCGTACCCTTGGCCAAGGCACCCCGTGCGGCCGGCGCCGCGCGGGGCTGTTCTTCAGAGCGTCGTGAGTTTCGCCCGGGGACGAGAAAGACAGGCGCGGCACCGGACCAGCCGGGGCCGTGCCTATCACCTTCGGTCAGTGGAGCTTCTGCCCCACCTCGTCGATGGCCGCGTCGATGAGCGCGTTGCCCTTGGCGGCGGTCATGCGGCCCGCGATCACGTCGCGCGCCGCGGCGACAGCCACCTCGGCGGCGCGGTCCCGCACCTCGCGCACGGCGCGCGCCTCGGCCTGGGCGATCTGCTCCTCCGCCGCCTTCATGCGCCGCGCGATGGATTCCTCGAGATCCTTCTTCGCCTGCTCGCCGGCGAGTTCCGCTTCCTGGCGGGCGTGGGCGACGATGCGCTCCGACTGCTCGGCGACCTCGCGCTGCTTGCGCTCGTAGGAGGCGAGCAGGCTCTGCGCCTCCTCGCGAAGCGCGCGGGCCTCGTCGAGCTCGCTCTTGATCCCGTCGGCCCGCTTGTCGAGCATCCCCGTCAGGATCGTCGGCACCTTGAAATAGACGAGGACGCCGATGAAGACGAGGAAGGAGATCAGGACCACGAAATCGGTGTTGGCCAGCGAGAAGAACGGCCCCTTCGCGGCATGGGCCGGTCCGGCCGCGGCCAGCGTGACGGCGAGAACGGTGAAAATCCGCATGGTCATGCCCCCTTGGCCCGGGCCGCGACGGCCTTCTCGATCTCGGCCTCCTCGGCCTCCGCCCCCAGCGCGGCGAGAACGGCGCCCGCGGTTTCCCGCGCGACCTCGTGTACGCTTTCCGCGGCGTTGGCGCGGATCTCGGCGATGGCCTTTTCCGACTCGGCCGTCTTCTCCGCGATCTGGGCGTCGGCGCGGCGTATTTCGGCGTCCACGTCGGCCTGGATCTCGGCCTTGGCCTCGGCGATGATCTTCTGCGCCTCGGCGCGGGCGTCCGCCAGCGCCTTTTCGTAGGCCTTCTCGGCCTCCGCCGCCTTGGCCTTGAAGTCCTCGGCCGCGGCGAGATCGTTGGTGATGCTGCCCGTCCGCTCGGCCAGCACCGACGCGATGCGCGGCAGCGCGATCCGCGTCAGGATGTAGTAGATGGCGATCAGCGTGACGATCAGCCAGAAGATCTGGTTCGGGAAGGTCGAGAAGTCGAGCTGCGGCAGCCCGGACCCGCCGTCCATCCCCTGCGCGGCTGCGCCTTCGGTTTCGGTCGCCATGCGGCCCTCCGTCGGTGTCAAATCCTCGGGGGCGCGGCCGGAAATCGCCCGGCGCGCGCCCCGCCCGTAAGGATCGTTCCCCGGATCAGACGGCGAACATCAGCAGAAGCGCGACGAGGAACGAGAAGATCCCGAGCGCTTCGGCGAAGGCGATGCCGATGAAGAGCGTGGCGGTCTGGCTGGCGGCGGCCGACGGGTTGCGCAGCGCGCCCGCGAGGAAGTTGCCGGCCACGTGGCCCACACCGATCGCGGCCGCGCCCGACCCGATGGCGGCGAGGCCCGCGCCGATGAACTGGCCCATGTTTGCGATATCGCCTTCCATGTCGTTTCTCCTTACGGTTGGAAGATGGCTGATTTCGGGATGTCTGCCGGGGCGGACGCGCGCCGCCCCGTCTGTCTCAGTGGCTCGGGTGCAGCGCGTCCTTCAGGTAGACGCAGGTCAGGATCGTGAAGACGTAGGCCTGGATGAACGACACCAGAACCTCGAGGCCGTAGATGGCCGTCACGGCCAGGATCGAGATCGGCGCGATCGCCGCCACCTGGCTGAAGCCGGCGAACACCTTGAGCACCGCGTGGCCGGCCATCATGTTGCCGGCGAGACGGATGGAATGGCTGACCGGGCGGACGAAGTAGGAGATGAGTTCGATCAGCGCGAGGACCGGCCTGAGCGGCAGCGGCGCCTCCTTGACCCAGAAGAGCTCCAGGAACTTCGCGCCGTTCTTGATGAAGCCGATGGCCGTCACCGTCAGGAACACGGCCCCCGCGAGCACCGCGGTCACCGCGATGTGGCTCGTCGTCGTGAAGGACATCGGGATCAGGCCGAGGAAGTTCGCGAAGACGATGAACATGAACAGCGTCATGATGTAGGGGAAATACTTGAGGCCGTCCTTCCCGGCCACGTCCTCGACCATCTTGTAGACGAAGCCGTATGCGAGTTCCGCCACGGACTGGCTGCGCGAGGGGATGATCGCGCGGCGCGACGTGCCGATCACGAGAAGCGCCGTCACCCCGACCACCGCGAGCGCCATCCAGAGGGTCACGTTGGTGATGGTGTACCAGTGCACCGGCCCGTCCCCGAAGAGGGGCTTCACCAGGAACTGGTCCATCGGGTGGAAAGCCAGCCCGCCGCCTTCGCCTGCCGCATCCGTCGCCACGACTACTCTCTCCCGTCCTCGTGCCCGCCCTCGTCGTCGCGGGCCTCCGCCTCTGTCTGGACTTCGCGCGCGCTCCGGAGCATCGTCTTGATCCCCGCCGCGAAGCCCAGCAACGTAAACGTCACCAGCAGCACGGGCAGGGTGCCGAAGAGGCTGTCCAGCCCGTAGCCGATGCCGAACCCGATCCCGAGGCCCGCCACCAGCTCGATCACCATCCGCCAGGCGAGCTGCGCCTGGGAATAATGTTCGTCCGCGCGAGGCTTCGGCTCCTGCGCCGCCTTCATGGCGGCCAGCCTCTCGTCAAGCTGCTCGAGGCGGCGCTTGTGGTCGGCGTCGGGCACCAAGGCTCCCCGCGGATCGTCGGCTAGGGTGCTACGCCGCGGCATCGCTCGAGTCAAGCGCGGCTGCGCTTTCTTCAAGCGCCTGGATTTGCGAGAGAATTCCAGGATCGCACATCGGAGGCACACGCCGGTGAGGGCCCCGGCGCGCCATGCTGCATATTCAACTGAACGGTTGAGTTTTTGCGCACACCGGGCGAAGAGACGCCATGTCCGACGATCTCGACGCCGTCTTCGCCGCGCTCGCCGATCCCACGCGCCGGGCGATCCTCGCCATGCTGCTCGAGGACGACATGGCGGTGACCGACGTGGCCGAGCCCTTCGAGATGTCGCTGGCGGCGATCTCCAAGCATCTCTCGATCCTGAGCCGGGCCGGGCTCATCAGCCAGGAGCGGCGCGGGCGGGTGAAGTGGTGCAGGCTGGAGCCGGACGCGCTCCGCGCCGCGAGCATCTGGATGCAGGGCTTCGGCCAGTTCGAGCCGGTGAACCTGGACGCCTTCGAACGCTTCCTCCTGCATGAACTCGGCGATGGCGCGGCCGCTCCCGGCGGTCACGACTGACGGGCGACGGGGCGCGGCGGAGCGCCATCGGCATTTCGGGCATTCTCGGCGTGGCCCGGCGCTTTTGTTCATGGCACCCGAGACAGGTGAGTTGCTCGCCTTCGTGCACGTAGGTCCCCGACCGCATCGATTGGATGGCCTCGCCGTCTTCGTCCAGCGCCTGGAAATAGATGAGCTTGCCTACGGGCGCCTCGAAATAGGCGCTGCCGTCTGCCTCTACCTGCACGGTGCCGAGTACGGCCCGGGCATTGGT
>CAZPCU010000261.1:0-3717 GCA_964585075.1 uncultured Rhodobacterales bacterium | reverse complement strand
AGGATACCTACTCGCTCGGCCTCGTCATGAGCTTCTGAGCTCAGCTGACAGAGCACTTGGGAAGAGCGGGCCCCCGGCCCGCTCTTTTCTTTTGCGCGCGGCGGATGTTACTTGGCCGCAGCCGAGGAGCCGCGCGATGCAGAAACCCACACCGCAGCAACTGAAGGCCGACTACGCCAGGGCGCTGGAGCTGCTGGCGCGGGGCCGGTCCGCCGAGGCGCGGGAGATCCTGACCACGCTCGCGCGCGTCGTCCGCCGCGCGCCCGAGCCGCATTACCAGCTCGGCCGTCTCGCCTTCCTCGACCGGGACCACGAGGCGGCGGAAGCCCATCTGCGCACCGCCGCGAAGCTGAAGCCGGGAGAGCCCGCGATCCTCGCGCTGCAGGCCGAACTCTTCGAGGCGCAGGGCCGGACCGACGAGGCGCTCGCGGCCTTCGACGCGCTGATCGCGCGGCTTCCGAAAGCCGCGAAGCCGCGGGCCGACAAGGCCATTCTTCTCCAGCGCCTCGGGGACTTCGAGGCCGCCGAGCGGGAGTTTCGGGAGGCGCTGCGCCACAACCCGCGCGAAGGCGAGCTCTACCGCGTCTTCCTCGCCAGCAAGAAGCTGGGCGCGGACGATCCGATGATCGCCGAGATGGAGGCGCTCTACGCCGACCCGGCGCTGCCTGACGAGGCGCGGATGCATCTCGGCTTCGCGCTGGCCAAGGCGATGGAGGACACGAAACGGTACGACCGCGTGTTCGGCTATCTCGACACCGCGAACGGCCTGCAGCGCACCGCCTTCCCGTTCGACGTCGCAGAACGCCTCGCCGAGGCGGACGCGGTCGTCGCGTCCGTCGATCGGACCGACGGTCTCGCCCGGGGCGATCCGGAGTTCCAGCCGATCTTCGTGTCCGGCATGCCGCGTTCGGGGACCACCCTTGTCGAGCAGGTCATCGCGGCCCATTCCACGGTGACGGCCGGCGGCGAACTCGGCCACGCGCTGAAGGAATACTACCGCCGCTTCCGGGCCGGGCGGCACTTCACGCCGGTCTCGAAGGCGCATGCGGCCACCCATCGCGCCTTCGCCGGCTCCTACGACTCCCGCGTGCGC
Source organism: uncultured Rhodobacterales bacterium (assembly GCA_964585075.1). Lineage (GTDB taxonomy): Bacteria > Pseudomonadota > Alphaproteobacteria > Rhodobacterales > Rhodobacteraceae > Rhodosalinus. Next base: position 2,624 of record CAZPCU010000261.1, on the reverse strand, counting down.
GCGGAGCTTCGGTTCGATCGCCGCTTCACCGACAAGTCGATCCAGACGCATCTGATCCTGGGCTACCTCTCGGCCGTTCTGCCCGGTGCCCGCTTCGTCGTGGTCCGGCGCGACCCGAGGGACGTCGCCCTTTCGATCTACAAGAACCATTTCAAGGGCGGCACCCACCGGTATTCCAACGATCTGCGCGACATCGCCCGCTACATGCGCCATTTCGAGCGTGTCGTCGCGGACTGGCGCGAGCGCCTGCCCGGCGTCATCCACGAGATCGCCTACGAGGATCTGGTCTCCGATCCCGAGCCGCAGGCGCGCGCGCTGGTGGCCGCGGCCGGGCTCGACTGGGAGCCGGGCTGCCTCGAGTTCCACAAGCAGGGCGGCGCGGTGAAGACTCTGTCTCTCCACCAGGTGCGCCAGCCGATCTACAAGAGCTCCGCCGAGGCGTGGCGGCGCTACGAGACCGAGCTCGCGCCCTTCCTGGAGGAATGGGAGAAGACCGCATGAGCGGATTGCAGGAGATCCGGGAGCGCATCGCCGCCGCGGAGTTCGCCTCCGGGCGGCCGGAAGGGTCCGTCACGCTCGTCGCCGTGTCGAAGAAACAGCCGCCGGAGCGGGTGGAGGCCGTGCTGGAGGCCGGGCACCGCGTCTTCGGCGAGAACCGGGTGCAGGAAGCCGCGGACAGGTGGCCCGACCTGTGCGCGCGCTACGAGGGGGTGGCGCTGCACCTGGTGGGCCCGCTCCAGACCAACAAGGCGCGCCAGGCCATGGAGCTCGTGCAGGCGATCCACTCGGTGGACCGCCCGAAGCTGGCGCGGACCCTCGCGCGGCTCGCCCAGGAGCTCGGCCACTGCCCGCGCCTCTTCGTGCAGGTGAACACCGGCGAGGAGCCCCAGAAGGCCGGCATCCCCCCCGCCGAGGCCGACGGGTTCATCGCGGAATGCCGCGCGCTCGACCTGCCGCTCGAGGGGCTCATGTGCATCCCGCCCGTGGACGAGGAACCGAGCCTGCATTTCGCCCTGCTCGCCAAGATCGCGGAGCGCAACGGCCTCGCGGGCCTCTCCATGGGGATGAGCGACGATTTCGAGAAGGCGATTTCCTTCGGCGCCACCCATGTGCGCGTCGGCAGCGCGATCTTCGGCCCGCGCAAGGATGGGTGATCCCGTTCCGCGGTGCTGTCCGCCACGCCATCGGCCACCCTGCGCGGGATCGACGCAGCCGCGCCGACTCCCCGGAGAAGCCTCCCGGCGCGGCTTGAAACCGCGCTTGCAGCCACGACATGGACACCAGAGGAAGCGACTGCCCAAGCGGACGCGCTCCGCCCTCTGGAAGGAGGCGCGACGTGCTACAGCATCATGTGCTCCCGCTGGAAGGCTCGGTGGGGACAGCGTCGGGCGCCCTGGGCGCGCTCGCCTTCCTGCCCTACATCGCCAACGTCCTCAAGGGGCGCACCTCGCCGCAACGGGCGTCCTGGCTGATCTGGGCCACGATCAGCACCATCACCTTCGTGTCGCTGGTGTTCGAGGGCGCGGGGCCGTCGCTCTGGTTCGTCGGGATGCAGGCCGTCGGCACGACCACGATCTTCCTGCTCTCCATCTTCTGCGGGCGCGGCGAATATCTCGGCCGATCGGATTACGTCATCCTCGGCGCGGCGGCGATCGGCATCGCGCTCTGGATGGCGACGGAGAACCCGGTCTGGTCGCTGGCGATGAACATCGCGATCAGCGCGCTCGGCGGCAGCGTCACGATCCTCAAGGCCTACCGGCGCCCCGCGACCGAGACGCTGGCGACCTGGGTTCTCCTGTTCTTCTCCGCGGTTCTGGGCCTCGCCGCGACCGGCGGCGAGAGCTGGATCCTCATGGCCTATCCGCTCTACCTGGCCACCCTCTACGGGGCCATCACCATCGCCATGCTGTCGGGCCGGATGACCACGGCCGAACTTCGCTGAGCGGCGGCACGATGAGCCGGGTGCCGCAGCCGATGCGCGCCGCCACCTCGCGCAGGTGATCGCGCCGCAGCGCCACGCAGCCCGCCGTGGGATAGCCCGGCCGCCGCCACTGGTGGATGAATATGCAGGAGCCGCGGCCGCGCTCGGCCCTGGGCCAGTTCCAGTCCGTCACAAGCACGAGATCGTAGAGCGGATCGGCCCGGCGGAGCGTCTCGTGGCTCCACGGATAGGGCGCCCGCACCATGAGGTTGTAGTCCTCGTGGCGCGGGTCGTCGGACCAGAGATCGCCCGGCCGGATCGGCACCGCCCAGTCCGCGGGCGGGGCCATCCGCTCCGGCCGGTAGAGCAGGCCCACGATCCGGTGCGCGCCGGCGGGTGTGGCGCCGTCGCCCTCGCGCTTGGCATCGGTCACGCCGGCCCGGCCGATCGCGCAAGGGTAGAGGCGGCCCCGGAAGCGCAGGCCGCGCGGCGTGAGCACAATGTCCTCGGGGCCCGGGGTCACAGAAGATGCCCCGACTTCGCGGCCTTGGTGGCGAGATAGCCCGCGTTCTCGGCCCGCCGGCCCACCCGGAGCGGCACGCGCTCGGTCACGGTCAGCCCGCACTCGGCCATCATCCGGAGCTTCTCGGGGTTGTTGGTCATCAGCCGGACCGCGGTGAAGCCCATGCGGCGCAGGATGTCC
>CAZPCU010000260.1:0-3720 GCA_964585075.1 uncultured Rhodobacterales bacterium | reverse complement strand
GAGCTCGGCGCGGGAGTTCACGCCGAGCGTTTCGGCCTCGTCGCAGACCACCACGCCCGCCGTGCGGCCCTCAGCCCGGGCGAGCGCCACGACATCGGTGAGGTAGTATTCGCCCGAGGCGTTGTCGTTGCCGACCTGGGCCACCAGGTCGGCCAGCAGCGCCGCGTCCGCCGCCATGACGCCCGAGTTGCAGAGCGTGATCGCGCGTTCGGTCTCCGTCGCGTCCTTGTATTCCACGATCCTCTCAAGCCGGTCGCCGTCGGTGACGAGGCGCCCGTAGCGCCCGGGCTCCGCGGCGTGGAAGCCGAGCACCACGATATCCGCGCTCTCGCGCGCGGCGGCCATGGCCGAGAGGGTCTCGGGCCGGATGAAGGGCGTGTCGCCGTAGAGCACCACCGCGTCGCCCGCGAAACCCTCGAGCGCCGGCGCGGCCCGGGCCACGGCGTGGGCGGTGCCGAGCTGCTCTTGCTGGAGCACGACGCGCGCCTCGGGCGCCACCTTGCGCGCCGCGGCCTCCACCGCCTCCGCGCCGTGGCCAGCCACGACCACGACCTGCGCGGGGTCGAGCGCCTGCCCGGCGCGGATGGCATGGGCGAGCAGGGGCGCGCCCGCCACCTCGTGCAGCACCTTCGGCACGTCCGATCGCATGCGCGTGCCGAGACCGGCCGCGAGGATGATCAATGCTGTGCCCATGCCCCCGTTTCTCGTTGTGATGTCCCGGCGCCCGTTTTATCGGTCCTGCGAGGCGTCGCAAGGCCCGGCCGGTTCAAGATCGGTTACGGCGCATGACAGGAGCCGCGACGCCCGGGGCAGGGAGGCGCCATGCGCACGGTCATCTTCGATCTCGACGGGACGCTCGCCGACACGAGCGGGGACCTCATCGCCGCGGCGAACGCCTGTTTCCGGGCCATGGGGGCGGGCGACGTGCTGGACCCGGTGCGCGATGCGGGGACGGCGCTCCGCGGTGGGCGGGCGATGCTGCGCCTCGGCCTGGAGCGGCTCGGGCGCGCCGAGGACATGGCGGAGCTCGACCGGAACTACCCCCTGCTCCTCGAGGCTTACGCCGACGCGATCGACGTGCACACGACGCTCTATCCCGGCGCCATGGAGGCCGTGGCCGCGCTCGACTCGGCGGGCTACCGGGTGGGCATCTGCACCAACAAGCCCGAGGCGCTCGCCCATCTGCTGATGACGCGGCTCGGCGTGCGCGACGCCTTCGCCTCGCTCGTGGGCGCGGACACGCTGCCGGTGAGGAAGCCCGACCCCGAGCCCCTGCGGGAGGCCGCGCGCCGCGCGGGCGGCGACCCGGTCCGCAGCCTTCTCGTGGGCGATTCCGACACCGACCGGGAGACGGCACGGGCCGCGGGCGTGCCTTCGGTGCTGGTGGGCTTCGGCCCCGGTGCGGCGGCGGTGCCGGCGCTGTCCCCCGAGGCGGTGATCGGCCATTTCGACGAACTGCCCGGTGTGGTGGAGCGACTTATCGGGTGATGTTCGCCCCGCAAGAAACTGATAAAAATTCGTTTTATTGATTGTCCACAGCAGCCTGTGGACAACCTGACCCGGTCTTTCCGGCTTCGCGGGCAATGCGGGCAGTGATGCCGCGGTCCGCGGAGCTTCTGCGGGCGGCGGCGGAGATCGGCCTTCACCGGGGCATGTCTCTTGTCGGAATGCTCATTCATCGAGCTTGAGCAATCTCTTGCCGGCCGACGCTCAGGCCGTGGGAAAGCGCGGTTCCGCTGCGGAGACCCGAAGGCGGCTGGCCGGCGGATTTCCGTCCCCTGCCGCCTGGTGCCCGAGCGGGCCGCGCGACCGTTGACGGCTGTCGCGCCAATGGTCACTGATACCCCATGGACGAGGTCTTCACCGGCAGCTTCACCCAGCAGGAGCCGATTCCCGAGGCGGGCCTCGCGGCGGCGGTCGAGGTCATGCGCCATGGCCGGCTGCACCGCTACAACCTGGCGCCCGGCGAGGCCGGGGAGGTGACCCTCCTGGAAGAGGAATTCGCGGCCTTCACCGGCGCGAAGTATTGCCTCGCCGTCGCCTCGGGCGGCTATGCCATGGCGACGGCGCTTCGCGCCGTGGGCGTCAAGCCGGGCGATACGGTGCTGTCCAACGCCTTCACCCTGGCCCCCGTGCCGGGCGCGATCGCCGCGCTCGGCGCGCGGCCCGTCCTGGTGGAGACGACGCGGGATCTCACCATCGATCTCGACGATCTGGCGCGGAAGGCGGGCGCCGCGCGGGTCCTGCTCCTCAGCCACATGCGCGGGCACATCTGCGACATGGACCGGCTGACGGAGATCTGCGACGCCGCCGGCGTGACCGTGATCGAGGACTGCGCGCATACCATGGGCGCGGCCTGGCGCGGCGTGCCGTCGGGCCGGCACGGGGCGGTCGGCTGCTACTCCACGCAGACCTACAAGCACATGAACTCGGGCGAGGGCGGACTTCTCGTGACCGACGATCCCGCGATCGCGGCGCGTATGGTCGTCTTGTCGGGATCCTACATGCTTTACGGGCGGCACAAGGCCGCGCCGCCGCCGGAAATATTCGAAAAGGTCAAGTGGGACACGCCGAACATCTCGGGGCGGATGGACAATCTCCGGGCCGCGATCCTGCGCCCGCAACTCGCCGAACTGCCCGGAAGCTGCACGGCCTGGACCGAGCGTTACCGCGCGGTCGAGTCGGGGCTCCGAGACGCGCCCGGGCTCACGCTCGTGGAGCGGCCCGAGGCGGAAAGCTTCGTCGGCTCCTCCTTCCAGTTCCTGCTCGAGGGCTGGGCGTCGGAGGCGGTGCGCGATGTCGTCCGCCGTTGCGCCAGCCGGGGCGTGGAGCTCAAGTGGTTCGGCGATCCGGAACCGCGCGGCTACACCTCGCGCTACGACAGCTGGCGCTACGCCGACCCCGCGCCCCTGCCCGCGACCGACCGCGTGCTCGCGGGGCTTCTCGACATGCGCCTGCCGCTGACCTTCAGCCTCGAGGATTGCGCGCTGCTGGCGCGCATCATCCGCGCCGAGGTCGGCGCGGTCTTCCAGCGGGGCGGGGGCACGGGTCAAGCGGGCCATTGACCGGCGCGCGCACCGCGCGTAGGATTTGAACACATGTTCAATTATCCTCGGGGGGAGGGGAGATGTTCACGGCCTCGATGACGTTCGATCTCGGCGAGGACATCGCCGCGCTGCGCGAGACGGTCCATCGCTGGGCGCAGGAGCGGGTGAAGCCCATGGCGGCCGATATCGACCGCGAGAACCTCTTTCCCCACGCGCTCTGGCGCGAGATGGGCGAGCTGGGCCTCCTGGGCATCACGGTCGAGGAAGAGTATGGCGGCGCCGAGATGGGCTATCTCGCCCATGTCGTGGCGGTGGAGGAGATCGCCCGCGCCTCCGCCTCGGTCTCGCTCTCCTACGGCGCGCATTCCAACCTCTGCGTGAACCAGATCCGCCTGAACGGAACGGAAGAGCAGAAGCGCCGGTATCTGCCGAAGCTCGTCTCGGGCGAGCATGTGGGCGCGCTCGCCATGTCAGAGGCCGGCGCGGGTTCGGACGTGGTGGGCATGAAGCTCGCCGCCGAGAAGCGCAACGACCGCTACGTGCTGAACGGCACGAAATACTGGATCACCAACGGGCCGGACGCCGACGTGCTGGTGGTCTACGCCAAGACGGACCCGGAGGCGGGCTCGAAGGGAATCACCGCCTTTCTGGTCGAGAAGGACATGGCGGGCTT
>CAZPCU010000259.1:0-3721 GCA_964585075.1 uncultured Rhodobacterales bacterium | reverse complement strand
AACTGCGCGCTCTCGGGCGAGACGATCGATTACGGCCCCTGCGCCTTCGTGGACGACTACCATCCCGACACGGTGTTCTCTTCCATCGACCGGATGGGGCGCTACGCCTACGCCAACCAGCCGCAGATCATCGTCTGGAACATGGCGCAGCTCGCCACCGCGCTGGTGCCGCTCATGCCCGACCAGGAGGCCGCGATCGAGGGCTTCACGCGCTCGGTCCACGCCATGCCCGCGCGGATCGAGGCGGAATGGCTCGCCCGCTTCCGCGCCAAGATCGGGCTCTCCACCGAGGCGGAGGGGGATCTGGAGCTCGTCTCTGGGCTTCTCGACCTCATGGCGCGGGACGGGTCGGACTTCACCAACACGTTCCGGGCGCTCGCCACGGGCGACGCGCGCGACCAGTTCACCGACCGCGCGGGTTTCGACGACTGGGCCGCGCGCTGGCGGGCGCGCCTCGAGGCGGAAGAGGAGGATCCCGAGGCGGTGATGCTCGCCGCCAACCCGGCCGTGATCCCCCGCAACCACCGCATCGAGGAGATGATCGAGGCGGCGCTCGGCGGCGACATGGCGCCCTTCCACGCGCTGCTCGCGGCGCTCTCGCGGCCCTACGAGACGCCGGAGGAGCCGGCGCTCACCCGCCCGCCCATGCCGACCGAGCGGGTGCAGGCCACCTTCTGCGGCACCTGAACCGCCGGCGCGTCGCCGCGGCTCAGGCCGCCACGGGCCTCCGGGGCCGGTTCACGAGCCAGAGCCCCGCCGCCACGAGCGCGAGGGCGGCCAGGATCGAGGGCCCCACGGGCTCCGACAGGAGCGCCCAGCCGAGCAGCACCGAGAAGACCGGCGCGAGGAAGCTGAAGGAGGCCACGCCCGAGGCCGGATAGACCGAGATCAGCCAGAACCAGAACAGGAAGCCCGCGCTGGCGATGGCGAGGATCTGGAAGGCGAGGCCGGCCAGGTGCTCCGGCCCCGGATCGCGCAAAAGCGGCCCGAAGAGCGGCGCCAGGGCGAGGAGAAGCGGCACGGAGACCGAGAGCTGCCAGAAGAGCTGCATCTCCGGGCGCTGGCGCGAGAGCGCCGAGAGCCGCACCGTGAGCGCGATGCCCGCCCAGCCGAGCGCGCCCAGGAGCGCGAGCAGGTCGCCGGCGAGCGAGGCCCGGCCCCCGCCCCGGTCGGCCAGCGCGAGCGCCACGCCCGCGAGCGCGAGAGCGAGCCCCGCGAGCCGCCCGGCGTCCAGCCGCTCCCCCGGCAGAAGGACATGCGCGGCGAGCGCGAGCCAGACCGGCATGCTGTAGAAGACGATGCCGGCGCGCGAGACGGTGGTGAGATCGAGGGCGAGGAAGAGGGCGGTGAACTCGGCCGCGAAGAGCGCGCCCACCAGCACGCCGCCCGCCCAGCTCTCGCGCGGGAGGGAAAGCGGGATGCCCCGAAGCCGCATCCAGAGAAGCAGCACCAGCACCGCGCCCGCCGATCGCAGCCCCGCGGCGAAGACCGGCTGGAAGCCGCCATTCGTGAGCTTGATGACAACCTGATTGACGGCGAGGAGCAGCGAGAACCCCACCAGCATCGCGGCCCCGGCCGCGTCGATCCCCGCCTTGCGTTCCATGCGCGCCACAGGAGCCGTCCCGCACGGCGTCGTCAAGCCGAGGCCCCGGCCGGAGCACACCCGACTTCTGCGCCCGACCGGGCGGAAGGGCTTTATTCCCCGCGCCCGTCGTCTTAAATGCTTCGCAGCCGGAGACCGAGGCGGAGGCGCCGATGCCCCAGTCGATCATCGACCGTTGCGAGGCCCAGGGGCTGCGGATGACCGGCCAGCGGCGCATCATCGCCGCCGTGCTGGAAGAGGCGGAGGATCACCCGGACGTGGAAGAGCTCTACGCCCGCGCCGCGGCCCGCGACGGGGCGATCTCGCTGGCCACGGTCTACCGCACCGTGAAGCTCTTCGAGGAGGCGGGCATCCTCGAGAAGGTGGATTTCGGCGACGGGCGCGCGCGTTACGAGGACGCCGAGCGCGAACATCACGACCATCTCATCGACATGCATTCGGGCGAGGTGATCGAGTTCGTGGACGCCGAGATCGAGGCGCTGCAGGAGAAGATCGCCGAGCGGCTGGGCTACCGCCTCAAGGGCCACAAGCTGGAGCTCTATGGCGTGCCACTGAAGCGCGCGCGCCGCGAGGACTGACGCCCGCCCGGGGCTTCCCCTTCCGCGCGAAACAGCGTAGCGCCCCGGCGGGAGGTGGCCCATGACGGAGAACCTGCGCGGCATCGCGCTCATGGTGGCGGCGATGGCCGCCTTCGCGGTCGAGGACATGCTCATCAAGAAGATGGGCGCGTCGCTGCCGCCCGGGCAGATCCTCGTCTTCCTCGGTCTCGGGGGCTCGGCGGGCTTCGCGCTCATGGCCGCGTTCCGGCGCGAGCGGGTGATCTCGCCGGCCTTCCTGACGCGCACCGTGATGCTCCGCAATCTCGGCGAAATCCTTGGCACGGTGGGCTTCGTCACCGCCATCGTGCTGACGCCCCTCTCCTCGGCCTCGGCGATTCTCCAGGCCATGCCGCTCGCGGTGACGCTGGGCGCGGCGCTCTTCCTCGGCGAGCCGGTGGGCTGGCGGCGCTGGAGCGCGATCGGCGTGGGCTTTCTCGGCGTGCTGCTCATCATCCGGCCCGGCCTGCAGGGGTTCGAGCCCGCCTCGCTTTTCGCCGTGCTCGGCGTGGCGGGGCTCGCGCTGCGCGACCTCGCCACCCGCGCGGTGCCGCGGGACGTCTCCACCCTCGTGCTCTCGGCCTGGGGCTTCGCCATGCTCGTTCCCACGGGCGGCGCGCTCCTCGCGGTCTCGGGCGGTGCGGTGGCGCCCCCGGCCCCGGCGATGGGCCAGATGGTGCTGGCCATCGCCTTCGGCATCGCGGGTTACTACGCGATCACGCAGGCCATGCGCGCGGGCGACATCGCGGTGGTCACGCCCTTCCGCTACAGCCGGCTTCTCTTCGCCCTCGTCATCGGGATCTGGGTCTTCGGCGAACGGCCGGACGCGATGACCTACGCGGGCGCCGCGCTGGTGATCGGCTCGGGCCTCTACACGCTCCTGCGCGAGGCGCGGCTCGGCCGGCGGCGCGGGGCGCTCACCGCCGCGCCCGAGACGGTGGGCCGCCAGCCACGCCCGCCGCGCTGAGGCAGGGCGCGATGTTTGCGCAACCGGTCCCTGTTCGCGCCGCCGCGAAGGGTGCTAAAGGCAGGCGCGACGAAGCCACGAGGGACGGCCCATGACCACGATCATCGACATCCACGCGCGAGAGATCCTCGACAGCCGCGGCAACCCCACCGTCGAGGTCGACGTGACGCTCGAGGACGGCACGCTCGGCCGCGCCGCGGTGCCCTCCGGCGCCTCCACCGGCGCGCACGAGGCGGTGGAGCGCCGCGACGGCGACAAGGACCGCTATCGCGGCAAGGGCGTGCGCGAGGCCGTGGCCGCGGTGAACGGCGAGATCGCCGACGCGCTCATGGGCACCGACGCCACCGAGCAGGTGGAGATCGACACGGCGATGGTCGAACTCGACGGCACGCCGAACAAGGGCCGGCTTGGCGCCAACGCGATTCTCGGCGTCTCCCTCGCCACGGCGAAGGCCGCCGCGGATGCCAGCGCCCTGCCGCTCTACCGCTACGTGGGCGGCACGCAGGCCCGTATCCTGCCGGTGCCGATGATGAACATCGTCAACGGCGGCGAACA
>CAZPCU010000258.1:0-3726 GCA_964585075.1 uncultured Rhodobacterales bacterium | reverse complement strand
CTGGGCCTGCCGCTGCTGCCGCTGCTGAACTGGCTGACCGTGAGGGGGGAGATCGAAGGATGAGCGAGCCGCCGAAGGTTCCGCTGGCCGGCGTGATCGGCCACCCCGTCGCCCATTCCCGCTCTCCGAGGCTGCACGCCCACTGGCTCCGCGCCCTCGGCATCCGGGGCCATTACGTGCCGATGGACGTCGCCCCCGCCGATCTCGATCAGGTGGTGCGGGCGCTGCCGAAAGCGGGCTTCGTCGGTGTCAACATCACGATACCTCACAAGGAGAAGGTGCTCGAGGTTGCGGATCTCATCACCGACCGCGCCACGCTGATCGGGGCCGCGAACACGCTGATCTTCCGGAAGGACGGCCGGATTCACGCCGACAACACGGACGGTTTCGGGTTCATAGAGAACCTTCGCCGCGGCGCGCCCGGATGGAATCCCAGAGCCGGGGCGGTCGCCGTCCTCGGCGCAGGCGGCGCGGCACGCGCGATCGTCGCCTCGCTGCTCGACGCCGGCGTTCCCGAGATCATCCTGACGAACCGAACCCGCGCCCGCGCGGAGGCGATAAAGCAGGATTTCGGCACACGGATACGTGTCGAGGACTGGGTGCAGGCGGGCAACGTGATCGAGGATGCCGACACGGTCGTGAACACGACCTCGCTCGGGATGGCCGGCCAGCCCGAACTCCGCGTGCCGCTGGATGGGCTCCGCCCCGGCATGGTCGTGACGGATCTCGTCTACAACCCGCTCCAGACCCGCCTTCTCAGGGTCGCGGCGGAGATGGGCTGCATCACCGTGGACGGGCTCGGCATGCTGATCTACCAGGCGATCCCGGGGTTCGAGCGCTGGTTCGGCGAGCGCCCAGAGGTGACGGAGGCGACGCGAGAGGCGATTCTCAGATGAGTTTCCGCCTGGGCCTCACCGGTTCCATCGGCATGGGAAAATCCACGACGGCGCGCCTGTTCGCCGAGGAGGGCTGCGCGGTCTGGGATGCGGATGCCGCGGTGCACCGCGCTTACGCGGCGGGCGGCGCGGCGGTCGAACCCATCGGGGCGCTGTTTCCGGAGGCCGTTCTGGAAGGCACGGTATCGCGCGAGGCGCTCAAGCGGCGCATCGCGGACGACCCGGAGGCGCTCGCCCGGATAGAGGCCATCGTCCATCCCATCGTCGCGGCGGACCGCGCCCGCGCGGCCCGCGAGACGGAGGCCGACATCATCGTCTTCGACATCCCGCTCCTGTTCGAGATCGGCGCGGATGCGATGATGGACGCCACCGTCTGCGTGACCGTCGACGCGAAGACCCAGCGCGCCCGCGTGCTTTCCCGGCCGGGGATGACCGAGGCGCAGTTCGAGGCACTCCTTGCCAAGCAGATGCCGAGCGCCGAGAAGGAGAGGCGGGCGGATTACGTGATCGTGACCGACACGCTGGACCACGCGCGCACGCAGGTTCGGGCCGTCGTCGCCGATATCAGGGAGAAGATCGCCGATGCGTGAGATCGTGCTGGACACGGAGACCACGGGTTTCGAGCCCGAGACCGGCGACCGGATCGTCGAGATCGGGGCGATCGAGCTCTACAACCACGTGCCCACCGGGCGAACCTTTCACGAATACCTCAACCCGGAGCGGCCGATGCCGCAGGACGCCTTCGAGGTCCACGGCCTCGGCGACGACTTCCTCCGCGACAAGCCGGTCTTCTCTCTCGTCGCGGGGTCGTTCCTGGAGTTCGTGGGCGAGGATTCGAAGCTCGTGATCCACAACGCGGCCTTCGACATGAAGTTCCTGAACGCCGAGCTTGGCCGTCTCGGTCATCCGGTGCTCCCCTGGGAGCGCGCGGTCGATACGCTCGCCATCGCGCGGTCACGCTTCCCCGGATCGCCCGCCTCGCTGGACGCGCTCTGCCGGCGCTTCGGTGTGGACAACGCCGCGCGCACGTTGCACGGCGCGCTGCTCGACGCCGAGATTCTCGCCGAGGTCTATCTCGAGCTGATCGGAGGCCGGCAGCCCGACCTGGTTCTCGCGCCGACCTCCCCCGGCCGGCAGGAAACTGCGCCGGGCGCGGCGGAGCCGGGCCGGATCGGACCGCGCCCGCGCCGCCTGCCGCCACGCATCACCGCCGAGGAGCGCGCCGCGCACGCGGCGCTCGTCGAGAAACTCGGCGAGGCCGCGCTCTGGCCGCGCTGAACCGTCAGGCGTCGGCGCGCGGTTCCCCACCGCCCTCGGCGGCCTGCTTCTGCCGCTCGGCCTGAAGGCGGACGAGCTCGTTGCGGTAGAGTTGAAGGAAGTCGATATTCTCGAGGTTGAGCGGGGGAAAGCCGCCGTCCCGCGTCACGTCGCTGACGATCCGGCGGAGATAGGGGAAGAGCATCCGCGGGCACTCGATCATCAGGAACGGGTGCAGCTGCTCCTGCGAGACGTTCTCCACCTGGAAGATGCCGGCATAGTCCACTTCCATCAGGAAGAGCGGATCGCCCGATTCCTTCGAGGCCGAGGTGATGGAAAGCTTGATGATCACCTCGTACTGGTTCTCCGCCTCGCGTTTGCGCGCGTCCAGGTTGACCTTCACCTGGATGTCGGGCTGCCCGTCGTTCCGGGCGCCCTTCTGCACGAGGATGTTCTCGAACGACATGTCGCGCACATACTGCGCGAGGACGTTCATCTTGACGGGCTGCTGCGCCTGCTGCTGGGCGGATTGCTGATCCGCCTGCGGCGCGCCGCCGGCGCCGTTCTCTGTCTCGGCCATGGCCTCACTCCGGAAAATTGGCGTTCGCGGGTTCGGCGCGGTCTTAGCAGCGGGCTTGCGTCGCCTCAATGCTGCGTGAGCGCCGGTTCAGTGATGTGTCCACCCGGATCGCGGGCTGTGGGTGGGCGCCTTCGGAGGCTGCGCCTCCTCCCACTCGCCCTCGATGACCTCCCCGCCCGGTTCGGGCTGGCGGGGCGGGCGGGGCGCCGGGCCCTGCCGGTGCACCACGATCCGGCGGCCGGCATGGCGGATCACCGCCGACCGGACCTGCGGGACGAGCAGGAGAAAACCGACCGTGTCGGTAAAGAAACCGGGCGTCAGAAGAAGCGCGCCCGCGAACAGGATCATCGCCCCGTGGGCAAGCGGACCGCCCGGATCCTCGAACCGGTCGAGGCTTCTTTGCAGACGCTGCAACGCCGCACGGCCCTGACTTCGGACCGCAACCGCGCCGATCACGGCCGTTATCACGACGATCGCCAGCGTGGGCCAGAGCCCGATCAGGCCCCCGAGCTGGATGAAGAGCGCGATCTCGATCAGGGGGATGGCGAGAAACGCGAGAAAAAGCCACATCGGACAGCTCCGGGTTCAAGGCGTGCGTGGTGGACTTGACCGCACGGGTTGCCTACATAAGTGCGGTGAGCGCCGTTTTCCAATCGTGGCCCAAGAGGATTCCATGAATTCCCCTCTCCTGCAGCTCCTGGTGCTTGCCGGCATCGCCGTATTCCTGATCCTGCGCCTGAAGAGCGTTCTGGGCACACGCGACGGCTTCGAGAAGCCCCCGATCCAGGGGCCGGACCGCGCGGCGCCCCCGCGTCGGCCCGAGTTCGAGGTGATCGAGGGCGGCCCGGACGAGGATATCACCGACCACGTTCCCCAGGGGAGCGAGGCGGCCGACGCCTTCGCGCGCATGAAGGCCGTCGAGCCGAGTTTCGGGGTGGCGGACTTCCTGCAAGGGGCGCGTTCGGCCTACGAAATGATCCTGATGGGCTTCGA
>CAZPCU010000257.1:3467-3729 GCA_964585075.1 uncultured Rhodobacterales bacterium | reverse complement strand
GCGCCCGCAGCAGGCGCATGCCAAGGTACACAAGATAGGCCGCGCCGAGCCATTTCAGCAAGGTGAAGGCCTGCGCCGAGGCCAGCAAAAGCGCGCCGAGCCCGGCCAACGAGGCCGACATCGCGATCAGGTCGCCCAGCGCCACCCCCAGCGCCATCGCCACCGCCACCCGCCGGCCCTGGGTCAGCGCGTAGCTCAGCACCAGAAGGAGGAATTCCCGCAGGCGGCCGACCTCCGTGTCCACGTTGCGGATCATGGCCAG
>CAZPCU010000257.1:0-3457 GCA_964585075.1 uncultured Rhodobacterales bacterium | reverse complement strand
CTCCGGGTCCGGACGACGGCAGGCGATCACAGCCGCCCGGGTCGCGCAAGGGGGCGAACTCCAGGCGAGAATTCCTGCCCCGGCCGCCTCAGAAGAACGCCTGCAACCCGGTGATCGCGCGGCCGAGGATCAGCGCATGCACGTCATGCGTACCCTCGTAGGTGTTCACCGTTTCCAGGTTCATCGCGTGGCGCATCACCTGATAGTCTTCCTGGATGCCGTTGCCGCCATGCATGTCGCGCGCCATCCGCGCGATCTCCAGCGCCTTGCCGCAGTTGTTGCGCTTGACGATCGAGATCATCTCTGGCGCCGCGCGCGCCTCGTCCATCAGCCGCCCGACGCGCAGCGAGGCCTGAAGGCCGAGCGAGATCTCGGTCATCATGTCGGCCAGCTTCTTTTGGTAAAGCTGGGTCTGGGCGATCGGCCGGTTGAACTGCTTGCGGTCCAGCCCGTAGGCCCGCGCCGCGTGCCAGCAGAATTCCGCCGCGCCCAGAACGCCCCAGGAAATCCCGTAGCGCGCGCGGTTGAGGCAGCCGAACGGGCCCTTGAGCCCCTCGACATGGGGCAGGAGCGCCTCCTCGCCCACCTCGACCCCGTCCATCACGATCTCGCCGGTGATCGAGGCGCGCAGGGAGAGCTTGTTGCCGACCTTGGGCGCCGAGAGGCCCTTCATCCCCTTTTCGAGCACGAAGCCCCGGATCTTGCCCTCATGGGCGTCCGACTTCGCCCAGACGACGAAGACGTCGGCGATGGGCGAGTTCGAGATCCACATCTTGGAGCCGGTGAGCCGGTAGCCGGCGGCGGTCTTCTCGGCGCGGGTCTTCATCGCGCCGGGGTCGCTCCCTGCGTCCGGTTCGGTGAGGCCGAAGCAGCCGATCCATTCGCCGGAGGCGAGTTTCGGAAGATATCTCCGGCGCTGCTCCTCGGTCCCGTAGGCGTAGATCGGGTACATGACGAGGCTCGATTGCACCGACATCATCGAGCGGTAGCCCGAGTCCACCCGCTCGATCTCGCGCGCGACGAGCCCGTAGCTCGCGTAGCCCGCGCCGAGGCCGCCATACTCCTCGGGCACCGTCACGCCGAGAAGGCCCATCCCGCCCATCTCGCGGAAGATCGCCGGGTCCGTCGTCTCGGCGTCGAAGGCCTCGATCACGCGGGGCTGGAGCTTCTCCTGCGCGTAGGCGCGGGCGCTGTCGCGGATCATGCGCTCCTCCTCGGAGAGCTGATCGTCGAGGCGGAGCGGATCGGCCCAGTCGAAGCGGCCGAGATCGGGCGCGTCCTTCGCGCGCAGGCGGGGGGCGGGGGTGTCGAGGGTCATGAGTGTCACCTTTCTCCGGGGCCGGGCCCGGTGCGTTCGATGTCGGAGGATAGCCGCTCCGCGCCGCGGGGCAAAACGCCTATCCTGCATCGGCTCATGTGCTAAGGTCATGACCCATGAGCTGGTCGCCCCGCTATCTGCCCTCGATCTCCATGCTGCGCGCCTTCGAGGCCGTGATGCGCACCGGCGCCACGACGGCGGCGGCGGAGGAGCTCAACATGAGCCAGGGCGCGGTGAGCCGGCACATCCAGCGCCTCGAGGCGCAGCTCGGCGCCGAGCTCTTCCGCCGCGAGAGGCGCCGGCTCGTCCCGACCCCGGCGGGGCGGCACTATGCCGAAGCCGTCTCGCGGGCGCTCGACCTGATCGGACGCGCCTCGATGGAGCTCACGGCGAACCCGGGGGGCGGGACGCTCTCGCTCGCCATCCTGCCGGCCTTCGGCACGCGCTGGCTCGCACCGCGCCTGGCGGCGTTCCAGGCGGCGCATCCGGGCGTGACGCTGCACCTCGCCACGCGGCTGCGCCCGGTCGATTTCGAGACGGAAGCCTTCGACGCGGCCATCCATTTCGGCGCGGCCGACCGGCCGGGCTGCGGGCATCTGCATCTCGCCGACGAACCCATGCTGGCGGTGGCGTCGCCGGACTTCCTGGAGCGGCACCCGGCGGACGGGCCCGCGACCATCGCCGCGCTGCCGCTTCTGCACCTCGAATCGCGCCCGCGGGCCTGGGAGCGGTGGTTCGCCCATCACGGGCTGGCCGCGCCCGCGCCGCGCGGCATGGTCTTCGACCAGTTCGCGCCGATGACGCAGGCCGCCATCCACGGGCTCGGCGTGGCGCTCCTGCCGCCCTTCCTCGCCGATCCCGAGATCGCGGAAGGACGCCTCGCCGCCGCCTCGGGGCCGGCGGTGCCGGGGCGGGGGGCCTACTGGCTCGTCTGGCCGCGGACGCGGGAGGGGCACCCGCCGCTCGTGGCCTTCCGCGACTGGCTCGCCGGCGACGCCGCCGGCCGGGACGCGGAACTCAGGTCTCGCCCGCGTTCCACTTCCGCTCCAGCCGCTCCAGCGCCGCGATCCGGTCGGCGGTCTTCGGATGGCTCATGATCCAGGCCGGCACGACGCCCGCGCGGGAACTGGTGAGCTCCTCGAGCTTGTGGAAGAGGGAGATCTGCGGGGCGACGCCGATCCCCGCCTTGGTGAGGAGCGCCGCCGCGTAGGCGTCGGCCTCGTATTCGTCGGCGCGCGAGAGGCCCGCGGCCAGCAGCGTGGTGAGCCCGCTCGCGATCCAGACGCCGATCCCGGGGATGATCCGGCCGAGCACCATGGCCAGCGCGCTCCGGAGCGCGTTCTGACCCGAGAAGTCGATCATGCGCCGCCGCGTGTGGCCGAGCGCCACGTGGCCCAGCTCGTGGGCGATGACCGAGGCGAGTTCCTCGCCGCTGACCTCGCCGTTCATGTATTTGCGGTAGAAGCCGCGGGTGATGAAGATGCGCCCGTCGGGCGCCGCGAGGCCGTTCACCGGGTCCACCTCGTAGATGTGCACCCGGATGCGTGGGACGTCCAGCGCCCGGGCGAGGCGGTCGGTCAGCGCCTTGAGGCGCGGGTCGGCAAGCTCGGTCGAGCGCGCGTCGAGCTCGCGCTTCGTCCGCCAGACCGACATGCGGTACATGACAAGCGCGTAGAGCGCCGCGAGCAGGATCGGCACGACCTTGATCATGGGGAGCATATGGGCCCGTGCGCCCCGGGCGGCAAGCGCGGGCGCACGGCTCAGCGCAGAAGCTGCATCCCGCGCGTGATCCCCTCGAGCGTGAGCGGCACCATCCGGTCCTCGAAGATCTCGCGGATCATCTGGATCGAGGGCGTGTAGCCCCAGTGCCGCTCGGGGACGGGGTTGATCCAGAGCGTCTCGGGCCACTGCGCGCGCGCCCGGCGCAGCCAGGTCTCCCCCGCCTCCGCGTTCCAGTGCTCGTTCGCGCCGCCGGGATAGGCGATCTCGTAGGGGCTCATGCTGGCGTCGCCCACGAAGATGCACCGGTAATCCGCGCCATAGGTGTGCAGCACGTCCCAGGTCGGCGTGACCTCGTTCCAGCGCCGCCGGTTGTCGCGCCAGACGCCGTCGTAGATGCAGTTGTGGAAATAGAAGTGC
>CAZPCU010000256.1:0-3730 GCA_964585075.1 uncultured Rhodobacterales bacterium | reverse complement strand
CGGATTGCGGGCCACGTTAAACATGCCGCTAAAGAGGTCAGGACGAAGGCGCCCCCGTTCGCTTGACCGCGCATGGGGGCTTTTTCGTCCGGGCGATCCCGGGGAGGTGCAGGATGTCGGAGGGCTGGAAGCCGCGCACGCGGCTCGTGCATGGCGGCGCGCGGCGCTCGCAATACGGGGAGGTGAGCGAGGCGCTCTTCCTCACCCAGGGCTTCGTCTACGAGAGCGCGGAAGCCGCCGAGGCGCGGTTCCGCGGCGCCGGGCCGGACGAGTTCGTCTACGCCCGCTACGGCAACCCGACCGTGGCCATGTTCGAGGACCGCATCGCGGCGCTGGAAGGCACGGAGGACGCCTTCGCCACGGCGAGCGGCATGGCCGCCGTGTCGGGGGCGCTGATGTCCATGCTGAAGGCCGGCGATCACGTCGTCGCCGCCCGCGCGCTCTTCGGCTCCTGCCTCTACGTGCTCGAGGAGGTGCTGGCCCGCTACGGCGTGGAGGTGAGCTTCGTGGACGGCACCGACCTCGATCAGTGGCGCGCGGCGGTGCGGCCCGGCACGCGGGCGGTCTTCTTCGAGTCCGTCGCGAACCCCACGCTCGAGGTCATCGACATCGAGGGCGTGGCCGGGATCGCCCATGCCGCGGGCGCGAGCGTGGTGGTGGACAACGTCTTCGCCACCCCGGTCTTTTCCCGCGCGGTCGCGCAGGGCGCCGACGTGGTGATCTATTCCGCCACGAAGCACGTGGACGGGCAGGGGCGGGTGCTCGGCGGCGTGATCCTCGGCACGCGGGAGTTCATCCGGGGAACGGTGGAGCCCTACATGAAGCACACCGGCGGGGCGCTTTCGCCCTTCAACGCCTGGGTGCTCCTGAAGGGGCTGGAAACCATGGAGCTGCGCGTCCGCGCGCAGGCCGAGACGGCGGCGCGGCTCGCCGCGGCGCTCGAGGGGCATCCGAAGCTCGCCCGCGTGATCTACCCTGGCCTTCCCTCGCACCCCCAGCAGGCCCTCGCCGAGCGGCAGATGGGGGCGGGCGGCACCATGCTCGCGCTCGAGGTGCAGGGCGGGCAGGCCGGCGCGTTCCGGTTCCTGAACGCGCTCGATCTCGTCGTGATCTCGAACAATCTGGGCGACGCGAAATCGATTGTCACCCATCCGGCGACGACCACGCACCAGCGGCTTTCCGACTCGCAGAAGGCGGCGCTCGGCATCTCGCCGGGGCTCGTGCGGCTGTCCTGCGGGCTCGAGGACGCCGAGGATCTTCTGGCCGATCTCACCCGCGCGCTCGACGCGGTCTGAGGAGCGGACGGCGCGGACAGGCCGGAAAAAGGCGCGTCGGCGTTGGATTTCCCCGGAGCGCCGACCTATGTTCAAGCTCCGACATGGACCTGCCGGAGGCGCGAGCCCGATGAACATGCATGTGAGCGAGATGGAGACGGCGCCCGACCGCGACGAGGCGAAGGCGGCGCTGGCCAAGCTGCGGCGCTGGATGGACGGTGCGAGCGCGGAAGAGATCGCGGCGCTCGATCCGGCCGTGCTGCGCCTCGTGCCCGGGCATGACGGCTACCCCGAGCTCTCCCGCAGCTATCCGGAGGATTTCGAGACGGACGCGGCCTACAAGGCCACGCTGCCCGACCTGCAGAACGGCCCGGCCGCGCTCATCCGCGGCGCGCGGCGGCCCATCCAGCACGTGGGCATCTCGAACTTCCGCCTGCCGATCCGCTTCCACACCCGCGACAACGGCGACCTGACTCTCGAGACCTCGGTGACCGGCACGGTGAGCCTCGAGGCCGAGAAGAAGGGCATCAACATGAGCCGCATCATGCGCAGCTTCTATGCCCATGCCGAGCGGGTGTTCAGCTTCGACGTGATCGAGGCCGCGCTCGACGACTACAAGAGCGATCTCGACAGTCTCGATGCGCGCATCATGATGCGCTTCTCCTTCCCCGTGCGGGTGGACAGCCTGCGCTCGGGCCTCTCGGGCTACCAGTATTACGACATCGCGCTCGAGCTGGTCGAGACGGCGGGCCAGCGCCGCCGCATCATGCATCTGGACTATGTCTATTCCTCAACCTGCCCCTGCTCGCTGGAGTTGTCGGAGCATGCGCGGCGGGAGCGGAGCCAGCTCGCCACGCCCCATTCGCAGCGGTCGGTGGCGCGGGTTTCCGTCGAACTGACGGGCAAGGGGTGCCTCTGGTTCGAGGATCTCGTGGAACTCTGCCGCCGCGCGGTGCCCACCGAGACCCAGGTGATGGTCAAGCGCGAGGACGAGCAGGCCTTCGCCGAACTCAACGCCGCCAACCCGATCTTCGTGGAGGACGCGGCGCGGCTTTTCGCCGCCGAGCTGGAGCAGGACCCGCGCGTGGGCGACTTCCGCGTGGTGGCCAGCCACCAGGAGAGCCTGCACAGCCACGACGCGATCTCGGTGCTCACCGAGGGCGACACCTTCGCGGCAGAAAGCCTCGACCCGAAGCTTTTCGCCACGCTGATCCACGCGCGCTGACGCGCGCTCAGCCGCGGTGCCGGCTCATCCACCAGGTGATGCCGCCCACGCGCACGCCGGCGCGGCGGTCGCCCTCCGGCGTGTCTCGCGGCGGCTGCACGTCCTCGGCCCCGGCGGCGAGCGCGGTGCGGTGCGCGGCGGCCGGGTCGGGCACCCAGACATGCACATGCGCCTCGGGCCCGTCCGGGGCCTGGCCGATCATCACCGTGCTGTCGTCGAGGCGGAGCGTCATGTGCCTGATCCCGCCGCCTTCGTGGCGGTGCGCCTCCAGCACCTCCGCGCCGAACACGGCCTTCAGGACCTCGGCCTGCGCCGCCGCGTCCGAGACGATGAGGTAAGGCGCGACGCTCGTCTGGCCTTCGGGTTTCCATTCCATCACGTGCCCTCCCTCCCTGCAGCGTCTCACGGCGGCGCGGCGCGGGGCAAGCCCGGCGCTTGACAGCCGCGCGGCGGCCCGCCAACGCTCCGCGTCATGTTCGATCTGCGCCCCGTGGGATACGTCATCGGCCTGCTCGTGGCCGTCCTCGGAGCGGCGATGCTCCTGCCCATGCTGGTGGACATCGCCGAGGGGCGGGGTCACTGGCCGGTCTTCGCCCAGAGCGCCTTCGTCACCACCCTCTCGGGCGGGCTCATCGCGCTCGGCTGCGCCAATGGCGCCCGGGAGGGTCTCTCGATCCAGCAGGCGTTCCTGCTCACCACGGGCGTCTGGGCCGTTCTGCCGCTGTTCGGCGCGCTGCCCTTCATGATCGGCGCCACCGAGCTCCGGATGGTGGACGCCTATTTCGAGGCCATGTCGGGCATCACCACGACAGGCTCGACCGTGATCGTCGGGCTCGACGAGCTGCCCAAGGGCCTGCTGCTCTGGCGGGGCATCCTGCAATGGCTGGGTGGGCTCGGCATCGTCATCGTCGCGATCGTCTTCCTTCCCGTGATGCGGGTCGGCGGGATGCAGTTCTTCCAGACGGAAGCCTTCGACACGCTGGGAAAGGTCCTGCCGCGCGCGCTGGATATCTCGAAGGGCCTGATCCACGTCTATGTCGGGCTGACGCTGGTCTGCAGCCTGGTCTACTCGGCGACCGGACTGACGCCTTTCGAAGCCACCGTCCATGCGATGACCACGATTTCCACGGGCGGTTTCTCCACATCCGACCTCTCCTTCGGCGCATTTCCCGGCGCACCTCAATACGCGGCGACACTGTTCATGCTGCTCGGGGCGCTGCCCTTCGTGCGC
>CAZPCU010000255.1:0-3741 GCA_964585075.1 uncultured Rhodobacterales bacterium | reverse complement strand
GGCTCGACACCTGCCTCGCCATCATGAACGTGCTTCACGAAGGCTTGGCCGACACGAAATACCGCCCCTGCCCGCTGCTCACGAAATACGTGGAGGCCGGGTGGCTCGGCCGGAAGACCCAGCGCGGCTTCTACGACTACCGCGGCGAGACCCCGGTCCCGACGCGCTGAGCCCCGCTCACCGCCCCCTCACCGTTCCGCGCCGCGGCATCTCCACGGCGCGCACGGCCGGCGGCGGGAGTGCGCTGTTCCCCTCGCCGAGCGAAAGCGTGTGCTCCCGCAGCCAGGACACGAAGCCGCGCGGATTCTCGGCCCAGCGCTGAATCTCCTCTCGCTCGATCACCTCGCCCACCACCGGCGCCTGGGGGCGGTTCAGGGCGTGCACCACCTCGTAAAGCAACAGCCCCTGGCGCAACGTGGCCGAAATCCGGTTGGCCATCTGGTACCAGCGCGAGTTCGCGCCGGGGAAGTAGATCGGCAGAACCCGGGCGCCCGACCGCTGGATCATCTTGGCGGTGAAGGGGTTCCACTCCGCCTCGATGGCCGGCCCGAGCATCGTCTCGGACGAGGCCACGACGCCCGAGGGAAACAGCACGATCGCGCCGCCATCCTTCAGATGGGCCATGGCGTGCTTGCGCATCTCGAGGTTCTGCTGCAGCGCGTCCTTCTCGTGCGCGAAGGGCACGGGAATCATGAAGTGCTCGATCTCTCCCACGCCCGTCAGCAGCGAGCGCGCGAGGATCTTGTAGTCCGTCCGGCGGCGGCCCACGAGCTCGGCCAGCACCATGCCGTCCACCAGGCCGTGAGGATGGTTGGCGGTAATGACGAGCGGCCCTTCCTGCGGGATACGCTCGATCTGCTCGGCAGGGGTCTGCAGCTCGATCCCCATGATGTCGAGCGCCTGCTTCCAGAAGGGCTGGCCGTAAGGCACGCCCATCGCCTCGAACTGCCGGATGAGGCGCAACAGCCTCATCTTGCCGGTCAGGAACTCCATCGCCTGGATGGTCCTGACCTGAAACGGGTTCGTGAAGGTGTTGGCGTAGCTGAGGCGCCGACGGTCGTAGGGCCGCTCGGACAGGTTGGAGCCGTCGCCCTGCCCGCGAACGGCGCCCGGGCGGTTGTGCATCAGCACGGCGCGGTGCTGCGAGCTGTCGACCAAACTGCCGGACCTCCTTAGACCTGCCGGTTCAATTGTCCTCGCCGAACCGGTCGGCCACCAGCGCCTCCAGCGCGTCGGCCAGCGCGACGGCGTCGGGTCCGGACGTCTGAACCTGAATAGAGGTTCCCTCGGAAGCTGCCAACATCAAAAGCCCCATGATCGAGTCGCCCGAGGCGGTGTGACCGTCGCGGCTGATTTCCGCCGTCGCGTCGAAGCCCTCGACCACCTCCACGAGCTTCGCCGACGCGCGGGCGTGCAGGCCCTTCTCGTTGACGATCTTCAGGACACGTGTGTTGCAATCGTTCGGCATGGCCGGGCCTAGTCCAGCGAAATGTTCTGGCTGTCAATATACTTCCGGCCGGCCTCGAGCGAGTCGCGCACGGCCTCGGCGAGACCGAGATGCCGGGATTTCGCCAGCTTGATGAGCATCGGCAGGTTCGCGCCGTAGAGGATGCGCCGATCCTCCGGCGCGCCGGCGCGAAGCGACAGGTTGGACGGAGACCCCCCGAACAAGTCCGTCACGATCACCACGCCGCCGCCTTCGTCCACCGCGTCGGCCGCCGCGCAGATCTCGCGCTGCTTGGCGTTGCGGTCGTGGTCGGCCTCGATCGAGATGGTGCGGACACCTTTCTGAGCGCCCACGACATGCTCCACCGCCGCGAGGTATTCCCGCGCGAGGCCGCCATGGGCGACGATGACGATGCCGATCACGGGTATCTCACGCCGCTGGCGCTCCCTCAGACCTGCGCCCGGACGCGGGGTCGTCGCGCCGCTCCAGTTCGCGGTGCCTTATTGACACCGGCCAGCCGCCTTCCGCAAGGGCCGCGGCGACGTGCTCCGCCACGACGACCGAGCGGTGCTGCCCGCCCGTGCAGCCGAAGCAGATGGAGAGGTGGGTCTTTCCCTCCTCGCGGTAGGCCGGAAGCAGGAAACGCGCGAGGTTCAGCACGTTGTCGAGGAAGGCGGCATAGCGCCCGTCGCCCTTCACATGGGCGGCGACCTGCGGGTGGCGGCCGTCATGCGGGCGGAGCTCCGCCTGCCAGTGCGGATTCACGAGGAAGCGACAGTCGAAGAGAAGGTCGGCCCCGCGCGGCAATCCACGCTTGTAGGAAAAGGACTGGACCGACACGGCCAGCGGGTCTTCGCCGTCGGCCGCACACCAGCGCTGGACCTCGGCGCGGAGATCGTGGGGGGTGAGTTCCGAGCTGTCGATGAGGATGTCGGCCCGCGCGCGCAGCGGAGCGAGCAGGTCGATCTCGCGGGCGATCCCGTCCTGCGGCGTCTCGGCGGGCGCGAGCGGATGGCGGCGGCGCGTCTCGGAGTATCGCCGAAGGAGCACCTCGGCGCGGCAGTCGAGATAGAGAAGCTCGGAGGAAACATCGTCGCGGCGGCCCAGCCAATCGGCCATCTCCAGCATGCCCTCGACCGAGAAGTCGCGGTTGCGCGCGTCGATGCCGAGCGCGAGCGGCCGCCCCGGCGGCGGCCCGGACAAGAGGCGCGGCAGGAGCCCGAGGGGGAGGTTGTCGATCGCCTCGTAGCCGAGATCCTCGAGCGCGTTGATGGCCGTGGTGCGCCCGGAGCCGGCCGGCCCCGTCACCAGCACCACGCGCTGACGGGTCTCCCGGCTCTCTCCCATGTCCTGCTGCTCACGCATGTCGTCCTCCGCGAAGATATTGCACGATGGCGGCGGGGAAATGGCCGGTGTCCGGATTGTGAAGGAGCGGCAGCGACACGCCGAGCAGGCCGTGCCGCCTTGGCGGTGGCAGCCGCGCGCCCTCGCCCTGGTCGAGATCCACGGCGAGCGCCAGAAGCGTGGGGCCGGCGGGCCGCGCGTGAAGAAGGCCCACGCCGCGCGCCTCGATCAGGCCCCGGAGAGGCGGCGGCGAGTCCGCGAGGAGCCTGTCACCCGCGCGACGGACGGCGACGCGGTCATCGGCGACGAGGGCGGCGCCGCGGGCGAGGCACTCGAGGGCCAGCCGCGACTTGCCTGACCCGGAGCGCCCGAGGAAAAGCGCCGCGCGGCCGTCCACCGCGATGCAGGAGGCATGCAGGATCGCGTTCGCCCTGGCAGCCCCCGGCGACGCCTTGATCGCAGTCGCTGGCGGGCGGGGGCCGGAGGGCACGGTTCAGATGGGCAGACCGACCACGAAGCGCGCGCCGAGCGGCTCCGAGGTCGGGTCGGCCTCGGTCGGGTGGATGTTCTCGGCCCAGATCACGCCGCCATGGGCCTCCACGATCTGCTTCGAGATGGCGAGGCCGAGGCCGGAGTTGTTGCCGAACTCGTTCTCGGGGCGCTCGGAATAGAAGCGCTTGAATATCTTGTTCTCGGCGCCGGCCGGGATTCCGGGCCCCGTGTCCTCGACCACGACCAGCACGCGGTTGTCCCTGCGGCGCGCCCACATGCGGATCGCGTCGCCTTCCTGGCAGAAGCTGATGGCGTTGGTGATCAGGTTCACGAAGACCTGCGCGAGCCGGGCCTCGAGGCCGTGCACGATGATCTTCTCGTCGGGAAGATCCGTCGCTGAATCGAAGCGGCCTGTCTTGAGGGACATCGTGCTTCAGGCGACACCCCGGCGCCAGCCC
>CAZPCU010000254.1:0-3743 GCA_964585075.1 uncultured Rhodobacterales bacterium | reverse complement strand
TTCCTCGCCGAGGCCGGCTGGGACGGCGCGAAGGCCGCTCCCCTCGCCGGCGACGCGTCGGCGCGGCGCTACACCCGGCTCGGGCGCGCGGACGGTGCGCGCGCCATCCTGATGGACGCCGACCCGGCGACAGGCGAGGACGTGCGCCCCTTTCTCCGGATCGCGCGGCATCTTACGGGGCTCGGGCTGAGCGCGCCGCGCGTCTTCGCCGCGGACGAGGCCCAGGGCTTCCTCCTCCTGGAGGACCTCGGAGACGCCGTCATGGCCCGCGTGGCGGCGCGCGACCCGTCCGCCGAGCCCATGCTCTATGCCGCCGCGGCCGACACGCTGGCGGAACTGCACCGCCACGCGCCGCCCGCGGGCGTCGAGCAGGCGACTCCCGCGCGCCTCGCCGCGATGAGCGATCTCGCCTTCACGCATTACGCCCCCGATACCCCGGCCGCGGCGCGGGACCGGGCGCGCGCGGCGCTCGCGGAGGCGCTTGGCCGGCACGCGGAGGGAACCGGGGTGCTCGTGCTGCGGGACTTCCACGCCGAGAACCTCATCTGGCTGCCCGAGCGCCGGGGGCCCGCGCGCACGGGGCTTCTGGATTTCCAGGACGCCTTGGCGGGCCACCCGGCCTACGATCTCGCCTCGCTTCTGACCGACGCGCGGCGCGACGTCGGCGAGGAGGCCGCCCGGGCCGCCCGCCGCCGCTACCTCGATGCGACGGGGTCGGAGGCCGCCGCGCTCGACGTCGCGATGGCCGCGCTCGGCGCGCAGCGCAACCTGCGCATTCTCGGGGTCTTCGCCCGCCTCGCCCGGGCGCGGGGAAAACCCGGATACCTCGCGCTGCTGCCAAGGGTCTGGTCGCACCTCCAGGCGGAGCTCGCCCATCCCGCCCTCGCCCGCGTGGCGGCTGCGCTGGAGGGCGTGCTGCCGCCGCCGTCCCCGGCCCATGTCGAGACGCTGAGAAAGCCATGCCCGACGCCGTGATGCTCTTCGCCGCAGGCTTCGGCACGCGCATGGGGGCGCTCACGGCCGAACGCCCGAAACCCCTGATCGAGGTGGCCGGCCGGCCGCTCGTGGACCATGCCCTCGAAATCGCCGAGGGCATCGCGCCGCGCCGGATCGTCGCCAACCTTCACTATCTGCCCGACGCGCTGGAAGCGCATCTCGCGCCCCGTGGCGTGGCGCTGTCCCGCGAGACGCCCGACATCCTCGAAACCGGGGGCGGGCTGCGTGCCGCGCTGCCGCTGCTCGGCCCGGGCCCCGTCTTCACGATGAACACCGACGCGGTCTGGGACGGTCCGAACCCGCTCGCGCTTCTCCGCGAGGCCTGGGATCCGGCGCGGATGGACGCGCTCCTCCTTTGCCTCCCGCAGGAACGCGCGCTCGGCCACGCCGGACGCGGCGACTTCGTGATCGGGTCGGACGGGCGCGCGGAACGGGGGGCGGGCCTCGTCTATGCGGGGGCGCAGGTCATCGAACCTGCCCTCCTGCACGACATCCCCATGCGCGCCTTCTCGCTCAACCTGCTCTGGGACCGGATGCTCGCCGCGGGCCGGTTGCACGCCATCGCCTATCCCGGCCGCTGGTGCGACGTCGGCCATCCCGAGGGCATCGTGCTCGCCGAGGCCATGCTGGAGGGGCGGGATGTTCGCAGCTGACGAGCCGCGCCTTTTCGGCCTGCCGCCGGGCGTGGACTTCCCCGCCGCGCTCGTCGCCGGTCTGGAAGAGCGCCTCTCGGGCGCGCCGCCCGAGGCGATGGCGCGGGTGGAGCTCGTCGTGAACACCCGCCGCATGGCGCGGCGCCTGCGCGAAATCTTCGACGCGGGGCCGCCGCGGCTGCTGCCCCGGATCCGCCTCGTCACGGATCTGGGCGAGATCGCGGACCTCTCCGACGTGCCGCCCGCCGCCCCGCCGCTTCGGCGGCGGCTGGAGCTGGTCAACCTCATCTCCGCCCTGATCGCGCGGGATGCCGCCATCGCCCCGCGTGACGCGCTCTACGATCTCGCCGACAGCCTCGCGGACCTCATGGACGAGATGGGGGCAGAGGGAGTCGCGCCGGCGACGGTGATGGGCCTCGACGTCTCGGACCAGTCCGGGCACTGGCAGCGCGCGCTCGCGTTTCTGAAGATCGCCGAGACCTACATGGAGGCCGCGGACGCGCCGCCCGACGCCGGAAGCCGCCAGCGCGGCGTGATCGAACGGCGCGTGGCGCGCTGGCGGGAGGCGCCGCCCGACCACCCGGTGATCGTGGCGGGCTCGACCGGCTCGCGCGGGGCGACGGCCCTGCTCATGGAGGCGGTCGCGCGGCTGCCGCAGGGCGCGGTGGTGCTGCCCGGCTTCGACTTCGAGCTGCCGGCCGCCGTCTGGGAAGGGATGAACGCGGACCCGCGCCCCGAGGAGGATCACCCGCAATACCGCTTCCGTCCGCTGATGTCGGCGCTCGGCCTCACGCCCGCCGACATCCGGCGCTGGCATGGCACGCCCGAGCCCAGCGCGGCGCGGAACCGGCTCGTCTCGCTCGCGCTCCGCCCCGCGCCGGTGACCGACCAGTGGCTGTCGGACGGGCCGCGCCTCGGCGATCTCGGCCCGGCGGTCGAGGGTCTCACGCTGCTGGAAGCGCCCGGACAGCGCGAGGAGGCGGCGGCCATCGCGCTCGGGCTCCGCCAGGCGGCCGAGGAGGGCCGGACCGCGGCGCTCATCACCCCGGACCGCACGCTCACGCGGCAGGTGACGGCGGCGCTCGCGCGCTGGGGTATCGTGCCCGACGACAGCGCGGGTCAGCCGCTGCCCCTCGCCCCGCCCGGGCGGTTCCTGCGCCTCGTGGCCGGGCTCTTCGAGGGGCGGCTGACGGCGGGGGCGCTGCTCGCGCTCCTGAAGCACCCGCTCACCCATTCGGGCGGCGCGCGGAACCGCCACCTCCTCTTCACCCGCGAGCTGGAACTCCACCTCCGGCGCGAGGGCGTGCCCTACCCCAAGGCCGCGCATCTGGCCGCCTTCGCGGAGGCGCGCGGGCTGGACGGGCTGCCGGACTGGGCCGCGTGGCTGGCGGCCGCCGTGTGCGGCCGCGGTGACCCGGCGCCCCGCCCGCTCTCAGAGCGCGTGACGGGACATCTGGAGCTCGCGGAGACCCTCGCCGCGGGGCCGGGGCGCGACGGCGCGGGCGGCCTCTGGGACCGGGACGCCGGGCGGAAGGCGCGCGCCGTGATGGACGAGCTCATCGCCGAGGCGCCCCGGGCGGGAGAGATCGACGCGAGGGACTACAGCCAGCTTCTCGCCTCGGTTCTCCGCCGCGAGGAGGTGCATGACGGCGAGGAGGCGCATCCGCTCATCCGCATCTGGGGCACGCTCGAGGCGCGCGTGCAGGGGGCGGAGTTCGTGATTCTCGGAAGCCTCAACGAGGGCGCCTGGCCCGAACCCCTGCCGGCCGACCCGTGGCTCAATCGCGCCATGCGGCAGAAGGCGGGACTGCTCTCGCCCGAGCGCAGCATCGGCCTTGCCGCGCACGACTTCCAGCAGGCGGTCGGCGCGCGGGAGGTCTGGCTCACCCGCTCGGTGAAGGACGAGGGCGCGCAGACGGTGCCCTCGCGCTGGCTCAACCGCCTCACGAATCTGATGCAGGGCCTCCCTGCGCAGGGCGGGGACAGGGCGCACGACGCGATGCAGGCGCGTGGGGCGGAGTGGCTCGCGCTGGCGGAGCGGCTCGGCGAGGCCGCGCGCGCAGACCCGGCCCGCCGCCCGTCGCCCCGGCCGCC
>CAZPCU010000253.1:0-3759 GCA_964585075.1 uncultured Rhodobacterales bacterium | reverse complement strand
CCACGGTGGTGCGCCGATGCGCCGACCGCTTCGGCAGCCAGTGCATCGTGGTGGCGATCGACGCCAAGCAGGTCGCGCCGGGCCGCTGGGAGATCTTCACCCATGGCGGGCGCCGCGCCACCGGCGTGGATGCGCTCGCCTTCGCCCGGCGGGTGGAATCGGAGGGCGCGGGGGAAATCCTGCTGACCTCGATGGACCGCGACGGCACGCGCGACGGCTTCGACCTCGCGCTCACCCGCGCCGTGGTGGCGGCGGTGGACGTGCCCGTGATCGCGAGCGGCGGCGTCGGCACGCTGGACCATCTGGTGGCCGGCGTCACCGAGGGCGGCGCGAGCGCGGTGCTCGCCGCGTCGATCTTCCATTTCGGCACCCACTCCATCGCCGAGGCCAAGGCGCACATGGCCGCCGCCGGCATCCCCATGAGGCCCGCATGAACATCCTCGAGGCGCTCGACGCGCTGGTGGCCTCCCGCATGGGCGGCGACCCGGACGAGAGCTGGACCGCGCGGCTTCTCGCTGCCGGGCCGGAGAAATGCGCCGAGAAGTTCGGCGAGGAGGCGGTGGAGGCCGTGATCGAGGCGGTGCGCGGCGACCGCGCGCGCCTGACCGCCGAGGCGGCGGACGTGCTCTTTCACCTGCTCGTCATGCTTCGCGCCCGCGACGTGACGCTGGCCGAGGTGCTGGCGGAGCTCGAACGGCGCCAGGGTCTATCGGGGCTGGAGGAGAAGGCGGCGCGGGACCGATAGCCCGCGCGCTCAGAGCTTCGAGGAGATGACGCCGGTGGCGAAGCCGCCCATGCGCAGCTCGCCGAAGAGGCGCTGATACTCGATCTTGGGGCAGCGGTTCATCACCACGTCGATGCCCTGCGCCCGCGCCATGGCCGCGGCCTCCGGGTGAGAGACGCCGATCTGCATCCAGATCGTCCGGAGAGCGGGCAGGACCGCCAGCGCCTCCTCGACGATGGGCGGCACCGCCTCGGAGCGGCGGAAGATATCGACCATGTCGGCCTCGATGCCCGCCTCCGCGACCTCGGTGAGAGAGGCGCGCACCGTCTCGCCGTGAAGCGTCTTGCCGGCATGGCCCGGGTTCACGGGAATGACGCGGAAGCCCTTGAGGGCGAGGTAGCGCGCGACATAGGCGCTCGGCCGGACCGGATTCAGCGACACGCCCACCACCGCGATCACGCGGGTGCGGGTGAGGATGTCGCGCAGCATCGAGTCGGTGAAGGTCTCGCTCATGGCGCGAGGCTAGCGCGTGAGCGCCGCACAAAAAAGCGCCCGGAGAAAATTCCGGGCGCAGTGTCGGAACGAGGGACAGTGAAGTAAGACGCCGGTGTTCCGAACCGTCGCCTTACCGTGTCATCTAGGTCGCAGCGGCCGCGGTTTAAGAGCCCTCAACAACATGTGAATTGCGCGAGCGCTCAGGCCACGAGCCGCGGCGCGGCGCCGGCCTCCGCGGGCGCGGCGGGTGACTCGGGCGCGGCATCGGCGTCCACCTCCTCCACCAGCGCGCGGTGCAGCGCCTTGACGGCCTTGTCGGCATCCTCCCGCGCCATCACGAACTGGATGTCCACGTTGCGCGGGCCCTGGCTCACCGCCACCGGCGCCACGCCGGCGCGGTCCAGCGCGGCGAGGCCGCGGCCGAGTGCGCTGAGGCCCGAGATGTCCCGGCCGATGGCCGAGACCACGGCGAGCGCGCGGGTGGTGATCTCCGCCGTCGGGTAGGCCCGCGCGAGATCGGCCTCCACGCGGCGCACCGACTTCAGCGAGGCGTCCACGTAATGGGTGATGGCGTTGGCGTTGGAGGATTTCGCCACGATGCGCACGTTGTGGCGCGTGAGCGCCTCGAGGATCGAGGCGTCGTAGCCCTTCACGCCCACCATGTCGGGCTCGAAAAGTTCGAGCGCGATGACCGGCAGGCCGGTCACGATCTCCACCCCCGGTTTCTCCGCCGGCGCCTCGTCGATGAGGGTGCCCGGGTCCGCGGGCTCGAAGGCGTTGGTCACGCGCAGCGGGATGCCCGCCTGCCGGAGCGTCTTGGCCGCGGAGGGGTGGATCGCCTCCATCCCCATGTTCGAAAGCTGGTCGGCCACGTCGTAGTTGGTGCGGCCGAGCTTGCGCACGTTCTCGAGCCCCACGAGCTTCGGGTCCGCCGAGGAGAGGTGGAACTCCTTGTGAATGATCGCCTCGGACGCGCCCGTCGCGGCGGCGATGCGCGAGAAGGTGACCTCGGAATAGCCGCGGTCGTAATGCTTCATGAGCCCCTCGGCGCATTGCGCGTAGCCGGTCACGATGGGCAGTTCGGACGAAAGGTCCACGTCCGCGAAGCCGCGCGCGATGCGCTCGTCGAGCGAGACCTCGGCCTCGTCGCGCCAGCCGGAGAGGTCCACGAAGCGCCCGTTGACGCCCGCCCGGCGCAGCAGAAGCGCCGTGGCCTGGGCCGAATGCGCCTCGCCCAGCCCCGAGAGAAGCTCTCGAATGAGCCCCATGTGCTGGTCGAGCCGGAAATGCCCGTAGGAGCAGAGCCGCTGCAGGTCGATCAGGCAGGATCGTGCGCCCTCGATGCGCTCGCGCACGAAATCGTCGGCCTCCTGGATGTCGGCCGGCGCGTCCAGCACCTCGCGGTGGGCGGCCTTCATCGCCTCGGCCACGCGGTTGAGCGCGTCCGACCAGCCGTGATCGTTCTCGGCGTTGGCGAAGAGCGCGTAGACGCCCGGCTCGCCCGTCTTCTTGTGCTCGAGCAGCAGGTTCGTGATGCCGCCATAGGCGGAGACGACGAAGACCCGGTTGTAGGGGTCCGCGCCGCCGTTGAGGAAAAGCGGCTCGAGCAGCTCGCGCGAGCGGCTCATGGAGGTGCCGCCGATCTTCTCGACGGTATGGGTCTGGCGGTCGGTCATCTGTCCTTTGCCTTTCCGGCCCTGCGCCGCGCGGGGTCGCGCGGCGGGCCGCTGTTTTCGGTCTTCCGGGACGCGTCAGGTGGCGGCGCGGGCGCTCAGGCCTCCTCGGCCGGCGCGTAGGAGCCGTCCTCGCGGTGCACCTCGCGGCCCGTCACCGGCGGGTTGAAGACGCAGGCGAGCACCAGCTCGGCCTCCGGATTGGCGCGCACCGTGTGGCGGTCATGCTTGTCGAGCGCGTAGAGCACGCCCGGGCGGATCGTGTGGGTCTCGCCGGTGGCGAGATCGGTGATCGAGCCCATGCCCGACATGCAGTAGACGCTTTCGAGATGGTGCTTGTACTCGAAGGTGTGCTCGCTGCCGGGGTCGAGGAAGGTGACGTGGAAGGAGAACCCCATCCCGTCATCGGCCAGGAGCATCCGCACGCTCGTCCACTGCGCGTCGCTCACCGTCCTGTCGGTGTTCTTCAGCTCTTCGAAATCACGAATGATCATTGCGCGTCACTCCGCCGCCATGGGTTTGGCCGTCTCCTCGCGGATCGCGGCCTCGAGGATGTCGAGGCCCCGGTCGAAGACCTCGTCCTCGATCGTAAGCGGCGCGAGCACCTTCACGACCTCGTCGTCGGCGCCCGAGGTCTCGATCACGAGACCCTTGTCGAAGGCGCGTGCGCAGACGGCGCCGGCGAGCTCGCCCGAGCCCACGTCGATGCCGCGCATCATGCCGCGGCCCTTGAGGCGGGCGCCCGGGATCATACCGGCCATCTCGCCCAGGCGCCTTTCCAGGTGCGCGCCCTTGCGCGCCACCTCGGTCTCGAAGGCGTCGTCGGCCCAGAACTTCTCCAGCGCCACGCGGGCGGTGACGAAGGCG
>CAZPCU010000252.1:0-3775 GCA_964585075.1 uncultured Rhodobacterales bacterium | reverse complement strand
CCGCAAGCGCACGGGCTTCCTTGCCGGCCTTACGGTCGCCCAGATCAGCGAGTTTTCCCTGATCTTCGTGGCCATGGGGGTGTCGCTCGGCCATGTCCAGGAAGACGCGCTCGGCCTCGTCACCCTGGTCGGTCTCGTGACGATCGCGGCCTCGACCTACATGATCACCTATTCGCACCAGCTCTATGCCGTGTTCGAGCCGCTGCTCGGCGTGTTCGAGCGCAAGGGCACGCCGCGCGAACCCTCCGAGACGGGCGCGCACCGCGACGAGGGCTACGATGTGATCGTCTTCGGGCTGGGAAGGTTCGGGACGGCGATCGGAATGCGCCTGAAGAAGCGGGGTATCCGGGTGCTGGGAGTCGATTTCAACCCGTTGGCCATCCGCCGCTGGCGCGACCTCGGGCTCGAGACGGAGTTCGGCGACGCCTCGGATCCCGAGTTCGTGGCCGACCTGCCGCTGCACAAGGCGGAGTGGATCGTCTCGACCGTCCCGATCCATCCCACGGGACTGAGCCACGAGGACACGCGCAGCACGCTCATCCAGCTGACGCGGACGGCGGGCTTCCGCGGGCGGATCGCCGTCGCCTCCCATCACGCCCGCGACACCGAGGAGCTTTTCGCCTCCGGCGCGGATCTGGTACTGGAGCCATTCCAGGATGCGGCCGATCGCGCGGTCGAACTGCTGTGCGGCGCCGCCGAGGAGGAACGGACCGAGATCCCGCCCATCCAGTCGGAAGAGAAACAAGCCTCTTAGCCCGGATTTCCAAGTGTTTATCGAAGTCGCCCTCGTCCTCTGCCTGATCTGCCTGAACGGGCTTCTGGCGATGTCGGAGCTCGCCATCGTCTCGGCGCGTCCCGGGCGCCTCCGCATGGAGGCCGAACGCGGCAGCGTCGGCGCGCGTGCCGCGCTGACCCTCGCGGGCGATCCGGGCCGGTTCCTGTCCACGGTGCAGATCGGCATCACGCTGGTGGGCGTGCTGGCGGGCGCCTTCTCGGGCGCGACGATCGGCCGGCGGCTGGCCACCGTCCTTCCGGAGTTCGGCGTGCCGGAGCGCCTGGCCGAGGAGGTGGGCGTGGGCCTCGTCGTGGTCGCCATCACCTACCTGTCGCTCATCATCGGCGAGCTCGTGCCGAAACAGATCGCCCTCGCCGCGCCCGAGAAGGTGGCGGCGCGCGTCGCCCCGGCGATGCTCGCGCTCTCCCGCGTGGCGGCCCCCGTGGTGTGGCTGCTGGACCATTCGGGCAAGCTCCTGCTGCGGCTTCTCGGCCAGTCGGCGCGGCGCGAGCCTCGGGTCAGCGACGAGGACATCCGCATGATGCTGTCCGACGCCGCCGGGGCCGGCGTGATCCACCGCGCGGAGAAGGAGCTGATCGGCGGCGTGATGCGCTTCTCGGATCGCAAGGCCCGCGGCCTGATGACCCCGCGCCGCGAGGTGGAGATCGCCCTGTCCACCGACACGCGCGCCGAGGTCCTCGCGCGGTTCGCCGCCTCGGGGCATTCGCGCCTGCCGCTGCGCAACGGTGGCGAGGACGACATCGCCGGCATCCTGCACAGCCGCGACATGCTGACGACGACGCAGGAGAGCTTCGAGCCGCTGGCGCTCGTGCGGCCCGTGCCGGTCGTGCAGGATACCCTTCCGGCCCTCGAGGTCGTCGAAAGGCTCCGGCACGCGCCCTGCCACATGTTGCTCGTCTACGACGAGTACGGCCATTTCGAAGGCATCGTGACGCCGATGGACGTCCTCGGCGCCATCGCCGGCGGCTTCGACGAAGATGCGGCGGAAGAGCCGAAGCTCCTGACCCGCGAGGACGGCTCGATGCTCGTGTCGGGCGGGATGCCCATCGACGAGTTCGCCGAGCGTCTCGGCCTCTCCCTGCCGCCGGAGGCGGGCTTCGACACCGTGGCGGGATTCGTGCTCCACCGGATCGGCGAGATGCCGGGCACGGGCCAGGCCATCGAGGTGGACGGCTGGCGGATGGAGATCGTGGACATGGACGGTTTGCGGATCGACAAGCTCCTGGTCGAACGCCGGGACGACGAAGCGGAGGGAACCCGATGAGCGACGTCACGGCGACCCCGAAGATGCACGCCATGGCGCCGGGGGAGGCGCTGAGCGCGCTGGAAGCCCGCCCGGAAGGGCTGAGCGAAGAGGAAGCCGCCCGCCGGCTCTCCGAGCACGGGCCCAACCGCCTGCCCGAACCGCCGAGGCGAAGCCCCCTGCTGCGTTTCCTCGGCCACTTCCACAACGTCCTGATCTACGTGCTGATCGGGGCCGCGGCCGTGACCGCCGCCCTGGCGCACTGGGTGGACACGGGCGTCATCCTCGCCGTCGTCGTCGTGAACGCCGTGATCGGCTACATCCAGGAGGGCCGCGCCGAGCAGGCGATGGCGGCGATCCGCAGCATGCTCGCGCCCCGCTCGGCGGTGCTCCGCGACGGGCGGCGGCAAAGCGTCGACGCGGCGGCGCTCGTCCCCGGAGACATCGTCCTCGTCGAGGCCGGCGACCGCGTGCCGGCGGATCTGCGCCTCATCGAGGCGCGGGGCCTCAAGGCGGAGGAAGCCATCCTTACAGGCGAGTCGGTCCCCGTGGACAAGTCGGTCGGCCCGGTGGCGGCGGACGCGGCGCTCGGCGATCGCGCGCCCATGCTCTTCTCCGGCACGCTCGTCGCGGCCGGCGCCGGGCGCGGGCTGGTCGTGGCCACGGGCGCGGCGACGGAGATCGGCCGGATCAGCGGGATGCTCTCCGAGGTGCAGACGCTGACCACCCCGCTGGTCCGGCAGATGGACAGCTTCGCGCGCTGGCTCACCGTGTTCATCCTGATCGTCGCGGGCGCGCTCCTCGCCTACGGCCATTTCGTCGGCCACATGGCCTTCGCGGACCTGTTCATGGCGGTTGTGGGTCTTTCCGTCGCGGCGATCCCCGAGGGCCTGCCCGCGGTGCTCACCATCACCCTCGCGGTGGGCGTGCAGGCCATGGCGCGGCGCAACGCCATCGTGCGCCGCCTCCCCGCGATCGAGACGCTCGGCTCGGTCTCGGTCATCTGCTCGGACAAGACCGGCACGCTCACCCGGAACGAGATGATGGCGGCCAGCCTCGCCGCGGCGGAGCACGTCTATTCCGTCGGCGGAAACGGATACGCCCCCGAAGGCGCCGTGCGCTGGCGCGAGGCGGACGCGCATCCCGACGAGCACGCGGTGCTCATGGAGTTCGCGCGCGCCGCGGCGCTCTGCAACGACGCGGTGCTCCATGGCGCGGAGGACGGCTGGCACGTGGAAGGCGACCCGATGGAAGGCGCGCTCATGGCGCTCGCCGGCAAGATCACCGGGGCGGGGGCCGAGCCCTTCCGCGAGTGGCGCCGCACCGACGCGATCCCCTTCGACGCCGCCCATCGCTACATGGCCGTGCTCCACCGCGACCAGGAGGGCCGCGCCTGCATCCACGTGAAGGGCGCGCCGGAGGCGGTTCTCGCGCTCTGCGCGGACCAGCGCGCGGCGGATGGCGGCACCGAATCCCTCGATCACGCGCACTGGCACGAGATGGTGGAGGAACTCGCCGCCGAGGGACAGCGGGTGATCGCCGTGGCCGCGCGCGCCGTGCCGCAGGACCGGACCGATCTCGACGCCTCCGACCTCGAGGGGCAGCTCACGCTGATCGGCCTGATCGGGCTGATCGACCCGCCGCGGGCCGAGGCCGTGGACGCCGTGGCCGAATGCCACGCCGCCGGCATCCGGGTGAAGATGATCACCGGCGATCACGCCGCGACGGCCCGCGCC
>CAZPCU010000251.1:0-3779 GCA_964585075.1 uncultured Rhodobacterales bacterium | reverse complement strand
GCGCTGGCTTCTACGTCCTCGTCAGAGGCTCGCCAGTAACCTGCGACAAGGTAGCCACCCGCGTTTGTCGGGTTCGGCTGGGTGCCGAAGAATGACAGGGCAAAGTCGTTCATTTTTGAATTGGTGCCAAAATCAGAGGCCACGGAGGCCGCGTCAGCATAGACGCGATACCGGCTTGAGGATGACAGGGGGCCGTTCTGGTCGCTGGTTACGATCATGGTCACATTCGGGTTATCCGCCTGCGCCAGTGTTCCGCCCTCCAGCAGGGTGACTGTTACAACATTAGAAATATCTACGCTCATGGTTGTATCTCCGTGCCATGTTCGGTTATTAGCTCAAGTCTGGCTGTGTCGATCCGTAGTGTCTCAACAAGCGCGCCAATACTGTATTGCACGTTCAGGGTTAGTTCGTATCGGTTGCCGTACTGCTGGCCGGTCAGAATCTTAACGTCTGTTATCTGGCTGGCCTGAAAAACGCCAATCTTGAGCGACTGCTGTAGCTCAAATGATTTTTGTGATGGAATAAGCAGGGAGAAGCGGGTTGCATTATCCCACGCCTCATCACCGTAAAACGACAACGTAACAGGGGCGATCCACTGCTGCCCATAGGACATTTCTTCGTTATCGTATTTCTGGCCTGACGCAAGCCGAAGCGATGCCCCGAGCGCGTCAACGCCAATGTAATTTATGGTGAAGTCGTCGATCTCTTCACCGAGCCGCCCGATCTTGATAAGCTGCTCATCGTAATCCAGCAAGTCACGGACGAACATCGCCGCCAGTCTTAGCGACTCATTCATTCTGTGACCTCAACTAATGGGCGCTTGGTCTCTTCTGCGACAACCTCGTAATACCCATAACCGCGCCACGCACCTTTCTGGACAACCTTAAAATCCTTGCCGTCATCCTCGATCAGCTCATCAATCTCAATTGCCGACTTACTGTGGACCATAATATATTCAAGGCTCCAGTTGATGGTGTCGAGGTTGAGCTTCTCTTTCTCGGCAACCTGTATAACACAGTCCTGTGCCCGGTCCGTAACGACCTCGACCGGCTCAAAGTCAACCGTTGTTGTGGTGACTGTCTTAATTGTGGTCGGCTGCTCCCATTCTGTCAGGGCGTCGGATACGTCAAGCATATTATGCGCCCCTTACAATGTAGCTGATAGAGCCCCGTAGAATCCCTTTGTCGATAAGAACCTGACTTGACCCCTTGGCATCCTTTGTGGCCTGCGAAATATCGGGCCATGCACCATAACCTCGTGACGTAAACGCGCCTTTGGAGATATTCACCGCCTCAGTACCAATAAGACCAAGCGCCCTCTCCGCCTTTCGGCCATCCTCAAAGACGGCCTTGAATTGCTTGGCAATGGCTGCGTCCATCTGGTCTTTGTTCGCCTTGAACGGGACACGCAAGAATGAGCGCCGGGGGTTGTTACCCGCCCCGTACTCATGGATTGTGCCAACCCGGATCACGGTCATCCCATCCCCGTACACCTT
Source organism: uncultured Rhodobacterales bacterium (assembly GCA_964585075.1). Taxonomy (GTDB): domain Bacteria; phylum Pseudomonadota; class Alphaproteobacteria; order Rhodobacterales; family Rhodobacteraceae; genus Rhodosalinus. The sequence continues at coordinate 2,284 of CAZPCU010000251.1, read as the reverse complement.
ACCGCCCACATTTTCAGCAGGCAGGCCAACAGCCACAGAGGAGCGCCGCGCTTTGGCGATGTTCGCCGCCATGTCAGCGGTTTTCTCCAGCATCTGTTTGGGTGTGAGTATGTTAGACAAAGAACGCCCCGATGTTATTGGAAGTCAGCAGCAAATAGCGAGACCCGTATTTTGTGGTTTTCAGCCAGGCATCACGCTGCGTTGTGCTCGCGTAACCCTCACTGTAACTAATAGAGACATTGCCCACAGACTTTGACTGGGTTGACTTGGGGTTCCCCGAGCCAGCCTGTAACTCCGCCGTGAGCAAATGTGCCAGCAGGTTTAAAACGACCTCCTTGCCACAGTCGGTATATTCACCGCCATAGTAGCAAGACCAGACCGGCTCCAGAATCGGGAGGTACTGATCGACATCAGCCTCCGCGAATTCCGGGAACCGAGCCTTAAAGTCGTCAATCACTGCCATTGCAATACGCCAATCTCAACGCCGCGATGCACGCGCTTCATGCCTCGCTCGTTTTTCATGTCGTTATCTGTGAGCTTGTAGATTGCGCCCGGTTCGACAATATTGCCGCAAACAATCCAGCGATTGCCTGTGACATTCTTAACGATCCGTTTGGGCTTTTGGGGCTCGGGAGCTTTTTCTTCCGCAGGGCCTGATAACGCGGCGTCAATTTCTTCCTGAAGCCGCGTATCAGACCATCGCCCATCAACCTTGATCCCAAGCTCTTCGGCTTGTTCTCTCAGATCCATATTACAGACCCGTCAGCAGACGAGCGCCGGAATCTTCCAGCACATCCAGGCCGGCGATGCGATACTTGGAGTCGACGCGGTAGTCGAAGCTGGAGACCTTCACGATCTCGCCAATGGTCAGCGGAACCGGGACGCGCATCTTCATAACCTGATCGCTGGTCGCATAAGCGGCTACAACGCTGCTACCGCCAACGTCCTCAGCACGGAAGGTGCTGCGGAAGGTGATGGACGGGAAATTGTCACGCAGGGCCATCATAACACTCTTGGTGCTGCCGGCCGAGTTCAAGATGGTAGCAGACAAGGTGTTCATAATGCTAACCGGCATGGCAACTTCATTCGCCATGTATCCGGGCGTGTTGTTAACACTATTCCACTGGTCGGTAATCAGAGAGGCGATCTCATCATACTGCTCCTCTGCGGTCAGGGTGCCAATAGCACCAGATGCGCCACCAGAGGTCCATCCAGAGTAGTTCAGCAGACCCTCGGAGCTTGACTTGTCAGGCACCCCCAGAAAGCCGATCTCATCCACTTCGCGCTGATACAGCATGTTGTGGGTTTCGACGTACCGACTGACCAGATTGACGTTTTGCAAGTCGGCCTCTTTGATCTCATCATCATCCCACGTAGAGTGAGACTCGCGGACCAGTACCGGCAAGGTAGTATCTTCACCGGCAAGGCTGATTTTACCCTTGTTACCTGACGGGTCGCCAGCAGTTGAGAAGCCGCCCTGCTCACGAATACGCAGAGACTGAATCTGGCGCGCATAGCCGCCGCTATTGTCAACAACAACGCCGGAGGCCATAAATGCCAGCTCAGGGTACAGCTTCTGGAATACCTGCGGGTCAACTTGGGTCAGGTTGCGAGCCAGAACTACACCGGCAGCCGCGTCCTGGAAGCCCTTCTGCTTCCCGCTATCCATGAATCGCTTGAACGATTCGATGTTATACAAATTTTTAACTTTCATTACTCGCTCCTTATTTGAGACGAACCAGCCAGACGCCGGACTTCACTTCTTTGATGAACTCGGCATCGACTTCGATATCGGTATCGGTGGCAGTAGCCAGGCCATCATCCGCATCGCCTGCATTAGAGGCATACACGGTGCCGAACTGTGCCGGGGTCTCTCCATCTTTCACTGACACAGTGACAAGGCCCTGACGCATGTATTCAACCTGACCGTACAGGCTGGCATCCACAACGTCGTCATCTTCGACAGCGCGGGCGGCAGAACGCAGCACAACACCGGCAATAGTCGGAGTGGCAGAGCCGTCCATATTGTCAATTGACCCGCTATCCAGTTTTGCGAACCGGCCAATAACAAGGCCGTCTTCAAACGTGGTGGACGCGAGGGTGATGTTGGTTGAGCCGTAACGCTCACCTGACCCGACGCGTTCCGGGTCGTTTACAAATTCACTTGAAAAAGCCATTATTTAAGCTCCTCGTCTGCAATTTTGTCCAGCGGATGACCTTCTTTGGCATCGCCAAACTGGGTGTAAGATTCAGCCTTTCGCAGCATCTTGAACGCCAAGGGCAG
>CAZPCU010000250.1:0-3795 GCA_964585075.1 uncultured Rhodobacterales bacterium | reverse complement strand
AAACGCGCCAAAACGCGTCCTTGACAGTCGAACCTCTGCACATCCTCGACCACGCAAACCACCAGAAGACCCCGAAAGGCCCCCCGACAGCCCCAGCCCGCAAGCGGACCGGACACGCAGCCGAAAGTCTTCTGTCTGCAGATCGTCCCAAAAGGAACGGATCCGACAAACAGCGAAGCTGACACCTTCGTCATCGAGGCCCATAAGACCCCTCGAAGGCCGACATGCAAAACGTCCGAGCCGTCGAAAAAACAACCCAAACCGCCCGCATGTCTCTTCAGACACCAAATTGTCAAAGAGCACGAAACAAAAAGAACGACAGCGCCCCACCTTCGGCGCACCTCGCCCGATCTGCCTCGAAATACACCGCGCCGACGTCACGAGCCATTTGGCCAGCGCCCCGACGCGCGCCCGGCAACACCTCAGCGCCGCCGGTGAAGGGGTATTTACGTAGTGCGGCCGGCCTCCGCAAGACCTTTTTTCGCGAAACCGGCACATTCCTGTGGACAAGGGCCCGGGCCCGCCGGGCGTGGCGTGCCACGCCTCAGGGCTGGAACGCGGCCTCCTCCGCCCCGTCGAAGGCCTTGCGCAACCGCTCGAGCCCGCGCTCGCGGAGCTGGCGCACACGCTCCCGAGAGATTCCGTAGGTCTCGCCCAGCTCCGCGAGGGTCCTGGGCGGCTCCTGCACGTAGCTCGCGATGACGATCTCCCGCTCGCGCTCGGGCAAGGCCGACATGTGACCGGCCACCGTGCGCCAGAAGGCGCGGCGGTCGAGCCGCGCGCCGACGCGCGCCTCCGCATCGCCGGACGGATCCTCGATCAGGTCCTGGATGTCGCTTCCGTCCTCGCCGGCCGCGGGACGGTTGAGCGAGCCGTCGCGGGCCGCGAGGCGCTGACGCATCGCGGCGACGGTCGCCTCGTCCACCTCGAGCTCGCGCGCGATCGCCGCGTCGAGCTCTTCGGGCGGCACCTCGCCCGAGAAGGCCAGCCGCGCCTCCACCCGCCGGAGGTTGAAGAACAGCCGCCGGAGGGCCGGCGAGTTCCCGAGCCGCACCAGGGACCAGCTGCGCAGGCGGTAATCCTGGATCTCGGCGCGGATCCACCACGCGGCGTAGGTCGAGAAGCGGAACCCCTTGTCGGGGTCGAATCGCTCCGCCGCCTTGAGCAGGCCGATATTGGCCTGCTGCACGATGTCCTCGTCGGGCATCCGGCCCGCCCCGGCCGCGCGCCGTGCAGCGGAGAGGGCGAGCGCGCGATGGGCCGTGACCAGGCGGTTCCGGGCCTTCGTGTCGCCCTCGTCGCGCCAGGCGCGCGCCAGCGCCGCCTCGGTCTCGGCGTCGAGGAACTCGGACGGCCGGGCGAGTTTCCGGCGGGTGCGATTCGGGTTGAACGGCTTGTTCATGTCGGATCCGGCAGCAGGCGCGCAGCGGCGTCGTTGGGTTTGGTTTCGATCCGAAACTATCTGTTCGCGCGACGCCTTGTCAATATCGTTTCGAAACGCTACTTTCCGTGCATGACGCTGCGCCGCGCCCCTGCCGCACACACGCCCGACGAGATCGCGGAGATGCTCGTCCATCTCGGCCGCGCGGCGCGCGGAGAGGACGCGAGCGCCCGGCTCACCCCGGCGCAATGGACGGGGCTGCGCTTCTTCGCCCGCGCCAACCGCGCCTCGCGCACGCCCTCGGCCTTCGCGAGCTTCCACGCCACCACGCGCGGTACCGCCTCGCAGACGGTGAAGTCCCTCGAGCAGAAGGGGCTGCTCACGCGGACGCGGTCGGAGGAGGATCGCCGCTCCGTCCGGTTCGAGCTCACGAAGCAGGGCCGCATGATGCTTCGCGCCGACCCGCTGCGCCATCTCGCCCACGCCATAGAGCGGCTGCCGGCGTCCGAACGCGCCGCGCTGGCCTCGGCGCTTCCCGCGCTGGCCTCGGACCTCGCCACGATGCGCGGTGCCAGCGCCTTCGGCACCTGCGGCGATTGTCGCCATTACGCCGAGCGCAACGGCGGCGGATACTGCGCCTGCGTCGCGGCGGAGCTCGCGCCCTCCGAGATCGGCCAGCTCTGCGCGAACTTCGCCGCGGGCGACCCGCACACTTCAGACCCAGAGGAGACGACGTGACCTCCACACCCCCCGATCTCGGCCGACGCGAGGCGCCCCAGCCTTCCGACGGCCTCGCCCATCTTGGCCGCATCATCGCCGTGGCGAGCGGCAAGGGCGGCGTGGGCAAGTCCACCGTCACCGCCAATCTCGCCCTCGCCCTCGCCGAGCGGCGGCTTCGCGTGGGCGTGGTGGACGCCGATCTCTACGGCCCCTCCATCCCCGGGATGCTGGGCCTCGCGACCGACGAGCCGCCGAAGATCGACGCGGCGCACAAGGTGATCCCGGCCGAGGCCCACGGGGTGAAGGCGATCTCGATGGGGATGCTCACCGGCGACGACAAGCCGGCGATCCTCCGCGGACCGATGGTGGCAAAGTATCTCCGCATGTTCGTGACGGAAGTGGCCTGGGGCGAACTCGACGCGCTGCTGCTCGACCTGCCCCCCGGCACCGGCGACGTGCAGCTCACGCTCGCGCAGGCCTTCCCGCTCTCGGGCGCGGTGATCGTGACCACGCCGCAGGACGTGAGCCTGAAGATCGCGCGGCGCGGCCTGCGCATGATGGAACAGGTGAAGGTGCCGATCCTCGGCATCGTCGAGAACATGAGCGGCTTCACCTGTCCCGACTGCGGAACGGTGACCCACATCTTCCATCGCGGCGGCGGCGAGCGCATCGCCGCGGATCTGGGCGTGCCCTTCCTCGGGGCGGTGCCGCTCGACCCGGCGGTGGTGGATTGCGGCGACGCGGGCAAGCCGCTCGTGGCCGCCTATCCCGAAACGCCGGCGGCGGCGGCCTACAGGCAGATCGCCGCGGAGGTGGCGGGCGACCTCGCCGGCGGCGGCGGCCTCGCCCTGCCCTTCGACTGGGACTGGGAGAGCGGCGCGGGCAAGCCCCGCGGCGTGCCCGAGACGGCCCGGTCCGGCGGCAACCCGGAGGCGCCGCTCGCGCTCGAGCGCCCCGACGCGCGCACGCTCGAGATCACCTGGGCCGACGGCCACAGGAGCCGCCACGACGTGCGCGACCTGCGCCTCGCCTGCCGCTGCGCGCAATGCGTGGACGAAATGAGCGGCCGCGCCCTCCTCGACCCGGCCTCCGTGCCGCTCGACGTCGCGCCGCGCCGGATCTGGTCGCTCGGGAACTACGCCGTCGGCATCGCCTTCACGGACGGCCACCAGAGCGGCATCTACCCCTTCTCGACGCTGCGCGCGATGCAGCCCGCAGAGGTGGAGGATGTCTGAGCGGCTGCGCATCCGCGCCGAACGCGCCGCGAGCGATCCCGACACCATGCGCTTCGTGCTGGAGCGGGAGGTTCAGGAGGGCGCAAGTTTCTCGTCGGACGGCTCCGGGGAGGCGGGCGAGGCCCCCCTGCCCCGCGCGCTTCTCGGCCTCGACGGGGTGCAGGCGCTCCATGTCTCGGGGCCGGCGGTGACGGTGACGAAGGAGCCCTCGGCCGACTGGGAGGTGCTCAAGCCCGCCGCGGCGGCGGCGATCCGCGCGGTGCTGGACGAGACCGACGCGCCCCTCGGGGCGGGCGCGCGGGCCGAAGGCGAGGCGCGCTCCGACGCCGAGGTGCTGCGCGCCGTGCAGCATGTCCTCGACGCGCAGGCCAACCCGGCGATCGCCGCCCATGGCGGGCATGTCGCCGTGACCGAGGTCCGGGACGGGGTGGTGAAGCTCCGGATGTCGGGTGGCTGCCA
>CAZPCU010000249.1:0-3806 GCA_964585075.1 uncultured Rhodobacterales bacterium | reverse complement strand
CTCGGTCACTTCCGGGATGTAGTGCCGCAGCAGGTTCTCGATGCCCATCTTGAGCGTGAGCGTCGAGGAGGGGCAGCCCGCGCAAGCGCCCTGCATGTGGAGGTAGACGACGCCCTTGTCGAAGCCGTGGAAGGTGATGTCGCCCCCGTCCTGCGCCACGGCGGGCCGGACGCGCGTATCGAGAAGCTGCACGATCTGGCCGACGATCTCGCCGTCCTCGCCCTCGTGCACGGCATGGCCGGAGGGCGCCTGCGCCTGGCCCTCCATCACCGGCTGGCCCGACTGGAAATGATCCATGATCGCGCCGAGGATCGCGGGCTTGACGTGATCCCACTCGACCGCGTCGGTCTTGGTGACGGTCACGAAATCGGAGCCGAAGAAGACCCCCGCGACGCCGGGCACGCCGAAGATTCGCTTGGCGAGCGGCGAGGCGTCCGCGCCCTCGGGCGAGGGGAAATCGGCCGTGCCCGTCTCCAGCACCGTCTGGCCGGGAAGGAACTTCAGCGTGGCCGGGTTCGGGGTGGATTCGGTCTGGATGAACATTGGGCGACCCTCTCGTGCTTTGAACGAGAGATGCGCTTCGGCCTGGCGTCTGTCAAGGTTTGGAACGGTTCTAAACTGTGCCGCCCCTGTTCAGGTGATCGCTTCCAGCCGTTCCTTCGACAGATCGCCCGGCACGATCGTGATCGGCACCGGAAGCGAGCCGGAGTTCTTGCTGAGCTGCGTCACCAGCGGCCCGGGCCCCTTGCTTCCGGTGGCCGCACCGAGCACCAGGACGCCGATCTCGGGATCCTCCTTCACCTGGGCGAGGATCTCCGGCACCGGCTCGCCCTCGCGGATGACGAGCTCGGGGTCCACGTTCTGCTTGTCCCGCATCCACTTGGCGAAAACCTCGAAATGGGCATGGATTCGCTCGCGCGCCTCCTCCCGCATCACTTCGCCCACGCCGATCCAGTGGTTGAACTCGTCCGGCGGGATCACGGCCAGGATCTCGACCCCGCCGCGGGTCTTCGCCGCGCGCATGGCGGCGAAGCGCATCGCGTTCAGGCATTCGCGGCTGTCGTCCAGGACGACAAGGAACTTGCGCATGGCGACGGTCTCCTCGCTCTGGCGGCATCATGACGGCAGCGCAGGGGTCAGGCAATCCGCGTCTTTCCGGGTGGACGCGCGGGCGGCGCCGCCTCAGCCGGCCGTGGCCGCCCAGTCCCAGTAGAGTTCCCGGACGCGGCGCGTGACGAGCCCCACCTGGTAGGACGTGTCGTCGAACGCCTTGACGGGCGTGACCTTCATCAGGTTGCCCGACAGGAACACCTCGTCGGCGCCGCGGAAATCGTCGAAGGTGAGCACCGTCTCGTGCACCTCGATCCCGTCGGCGCGCATGTTGGCGATGTGCCGCGCGCGGGTGATGCCGGCGAGGAAGGTCCCGTTCGCGATGGGCGTGAACGCCACGCCGTCCCTGACCATGAAGACGTTGGCGGTGGCGGCCTCCGCGACGTTGCCGAGGGCGTCGGCCACGAGCGCGTTTCCGAATCCCTTCGCGCGCGCCTCCGCCAGCATCCGCGCGTTGTTCGGATAGAGGCAGCCGGCCTTGGCGTTCACCACCGCGTCCTCCAGCACCGGGCGGCGGAAGCGGGTGGTGGTGAGCGTCGTGGCCGCGTCGGAGGCCGCCATGGGGATCTCCTCCAGCGAGATCGCGAAACCCGTCGCGCCCCTTTTCGGCACGATGCCCAGATAGTCGCCCTCGAGCGCCCAGTACATCGGGCGGATGTAGATCGCGGCCTCCTCGGGGTAAGCCTTCAACCCGTCCCTCACGATCTCCACCATCTCCTCGGCCGCGACCGTGGGCTCGATCATGAGCGCCTCGGCGGACCGGTTCACCCGCGCGCAATGCGCGCCGAGGTCGGGCGCCAGCCCGTTCACGTAGCGCGCCCCGTCGAACACCGTCGTGCCGAGCCAGGAGCCGTGGTCGGCGGCCTTCATCACCGGGATGTCGCCGTCATGCCAGCGCCCGTCGAAGTAGGTCCTGATATTCGTGCCGGTGGCCATGGCGTCGCGACTCTTCCCCGTTCCTCGGATCGCGCGCGAGCCTAGGTGGGGCGCCGGGGGAGGTCCAGAGCGTAATCGCCCCCGGCCGGGGCAGCCGAGGGCGATCGGATGCCGGAAGAAGGGACCGGCGCGGGACCGCGGTGCGACAGGGGGACCGGCACCGGGGGCGACCGAGTCGCCTGTGCCGAACGCTAGGTCAGGCAGGAGTCGGTTTTGTGACAGCGCCGCAGCGGCCCCAGCGGAAAGCCTACCGGAGCGCGCGCCGCGCGCGGCGGAGAACGGCGCTCGACGCTCCCGAGAAAACCAACCCGATCAGCGCAGCAAGGGCCGCGACCAATCCGATGGCAAGTTCGATCACCTCGTCCGAAAGGCGCAGCGTGGCGCGCAGAAGGCGGCTCTTGCCCAGCGCCTCCGCCGCGCCAACCGTGCGGTCGCCCATCGCCTCGGAGACACGCGCCATCTTCGACAGGTCGGCCGCGTCGGAGGCCCGGGAGATGAGATAGAGACCGCCTGCCGGCCCCGCCTTCTTCACCACGCGCCCCGCGTCGTCGAGCATGATCACGGCGGGGCGGAGCAGTGCGGGCCGGGCGAGCGCAGCGAGGTCGTCGAACCCGCGCACCCCGGGCAGGCCGGACCAGTCGAAGCCACGCCGCGCGGCGTCGGACAGGCTGCGCGCCATCCATCCGGGCATGGCGCCCATGCTGCGTGCCAGTTTGCCAAGACCCGCGCCGGCTTTCACCGTGGCTGAACTGCCGCCCGTCATGACGACCAGGCCGGTGGCGGTCAGCCCCACGCCGGAAAGAACCAGAACGACCTCGTCCACGTCCTCGCCGCGCGCATAGTTTAGCCCCTCGCGGATCAGGCCGTCCAGGTCTCCGATCGGTGTAATCTCAACAGGCGCGCGGCACAGCATCACCAGTTCGAAGCTGCACCGTTCCGGGTTCCAGGTGCAGCCGAGGCACTTCCCGGTCCGGGCCATCCACCCGAAATCGGCCGACCGCGCCGCCTCCACCTCCGCCGCGAGTTCCGGGGGCAGCGCGATCCCCGCCCGCTCCGCTTCGGCCATCAGCGCGTCCAGCGCAAGCCAGTTGCGCGGGTCGGCGGCGAGGTGGGTGCGCACGCGCGATGCGACGCCTTCGGCGGTGGCGTGCCGCGCGATCTGACGGTCCAGCTCGGCGGCGATGCGGTCCGTCTGGCGGTCCACCCAGACACGCGCGACCCCGCTCTCGAAGAGGCGTGCCGCCGAGACCGCGCTCCAGGCGAGCGACACGATCAGCAGCGCCCCGAAAACGGTCCGGAGCGCGCGGCGCATCTCAGGCCCCCACCATCCCCACGATCTCGTAGCTGCGCTTCAGGATGGGCGCGGCGATGGCGCGGGCGCGCGCCGCGCCGTCGGCGAGGATGGCGTCGATCTCGTCCGGCGCCTGCATGAGGCGCGCCATCTCGCCGGAGATGGGGGCGAGCGTCTCGACGGCGAGCTCGGCGAGCGCGGGCTTGAACTCGGAGAACTGCTTCCCGCCGTATTCGGCGAGCACCTCCTCGACCTCCATGTCGGCGAGCGCCGCGTAGATGCTGACGAGGTTACGCGCCTCGGGCCGCTCCTCGAGCCCCGCATGATCGGAGGGCAAGGGGTGCGGATCGGTGCGGGCCTTGCGGATCTTCTGCGAGATCGCGTCGGCGTCGTCCGCGAGGTTGATCCGGGACATGTCGGAGGGATCGGACTTCGACATCTTCTTCGTCCCGTCGCGCAGCGACATCAC
>CAZPCU010000248.1:0-3814 GCA_964585075.1 uncultured Rhodobacterales bacterium | reverse complement strand
TCTTCGAGCGCGACTGCTCGCTCCAGCGCCGCCACCAGAAGGTGATCGAGGAGGCGCCGGCCCCCGGCATGACCGCCGAGATGCGCGCGGCGATGGGCCGGGCGGCGGTGCGCGCGGCCGAGGCGATCGGCTATCGCGGCGCGGGGACGGTGGAGTTCATCGTGGACGCTTCCGAGGGTCTCCGCCCGGACCGGTTCTGGTTCATGGAGATGAACACGCGGCTGCAGGTGGAGCATCCCGTGACGGAGGCGGTGACCGGCGTCGATCTGGTGGAATGGCAGTTCCGCGTCGCGGCGGGCGAGCCGCTGCCCGCCCGCCAGGAGGACCTCGCGCTCGCGGGTCACGCCTTCGAGGCGCGGCTTTATGCCGAGGACGTGCCGCGGGGCTTCCTGCCCGCCACCGGGCGGCTTTCGCATCTCCGCTTTCCCGAGACCGTGCGGGCCGATACCGGCGTCCGGGCGGGCGACGAGATCACCCCGCATTACGACCCGATGATCGCGAAGCTCGTGGTCCACGGACCCACGCGGGACATCGCGCTCTCGAAGCTCCGGCGCGCCCTCGACGAGACCGAGGTGGCGGGCACGGTCACGAATCTCGGTTTCCTGCGGGCGCTCGCGCGCCATGGCGGGTTCGGCAAGGGGGACGTGGACACGGGGCTGATCGCGCGAGATCTCGACCTGCTCGCGGCGCCGCCCGCGCCGGCGCCCGAGACCCTGGCCGAGGCGGCGCTCGCCGCGGCGGGGCTTCTCGCGCCGGCGGGGTGGGAGACGGGCTTCGCGCTCTGGGCGCCGCTCAGCCGGCGGGTGGGGCTTCGCCGGGGCGAGGAGGAGATCGCGGCCGAGGTCACCTGCCTCGGTCCCGACCGCCATGTCGTGGAGATCGCCGGGGCGGAGGTCGCCTGCCTGCGCCAGGGCGGCGTCTGGCGGATCGGCGGGCGGCTGGCGGCCGGAACCCATGTCGCCGCCGGCGCGGTGACGGTTTTCGGGTCCTTTGGGGCGGAGTTCGCGATCGTCGATCCGCTGGCGGAGGCCGAGGCGGCCGGCCACGGGGCCGATGTGGTCGAGGCGCCGATGCCGGGGCTTCTGCGCGCGATGCTCGCCGCGCCCGGCCAGACGGTGCGCGCGGGCGAGCGCCTCGCCGTGCTGGAGGCGATGAAGATGGAACACGCCCTCGCCGCGCCCCGCGACGGGGTGGTGGCGGAGGTGCTCGCCGCCGAGGGCGCGCAGGTCGAGGCGGGCGCGGCGCTGGTGCGGCTCGAGGCGGAGGAGGGCTGAGGAGCGCAGGCCATGGCGGAACGGGTGGAAATCTTCGAGGTGGGTCCGCGCGACGGGCTTCAGAACGAGACGGCGCGGATCCCGACGGCCGACAAGGTCGCGCTCGTCGATCTTCTGAGCCGCGCGGGCTTCCGGCGCATCGAGGTGGCGAGCTTCGTCTCGCCCAGATGGGTGCCGCAGATGGCGGATTCGGCTGAGGTGCTCGCGGGCATCCGCCGCGCGCCCGGCGTCTCCTATGCCGCGCTCACCCCCAACATGCGCGGGCTCGAACGGGCCATCGCGGCGCAGGCCGACGAGATCGCGGTGTTCGGGGCCGCCTCGGAAGGCTTCTCGAGGGCCAACATCAACGCCTCGATCGCCGAGAGCCTCGAGCGGTTCCGCCCGGTCGTCGAGGCCGCGCGGGCTGCCGGCCTGCCGGTGCGGGGCTATGTCTCCTGCGTGACGGACTGCCCCTATGACGGGCCGGTCCCGCCCGGGAAGGTGGCGGAGGTGGCCGGCGCCCTATACGCGATGGGCTGCTACGAGATCAGCCTCGGCGACACGGTGGGGCAGGGCACGCCGGAGCGCGTCGCCGCGATGCTCGAGGCGGTGGTGGCGGCGATCCCGGCCGCGCGGCTGGCCGGGCATTTCCACGATACCGCCGGACGGGCGCTCGACAACATCGAGGTGGCGCTCGGCCAGGGTCTGCGCGTCTTCGACGCGGCGGTGGGCGGGCTTGGCGGCTGCCCCTACGCGCCGGGCGCGGCGGGCAACGTGGCGACCGAGCGGGTGGCCGCGCGGCTCGCCGGGCTCGGCTACGAGACGGGGCTCGACATGGCCGTGCTCGAGGAGGCCGCGGCGATGGCGCGCGCAATGCGGGGAGGCGGGTGAACGGGTCCCGGAACGCGTAGGCGAGACTCACCCGGAGGGATTTCGGCGGCGATGCCGCGAGGCAGAGGCGGCAAGGAGCGAGGGGGATGCAGGATTTCGAGACCATCCGGATCGCGCGGGACGGGCGGGGCGTGGCGACGCTCACCCTGGCGCGGCCGGAGAAGCACAACGCCATGTCGGCACGGATGATCGCCGAGCTGGCCGAGGCCGCCGAGCGGCTCGGCGCCGACGCCGCGGTGCGCGCCGTGATCCTCGCCGCGGAGGGCGAGAGCTTCTGCGCCGGCGGCGATCTCGGCTGGATGCGCGCGCAGATGGAGGCCGACCGCGAGACGCGGATCGCGGAGGCCGGGGCGCTCGCGCGGATGCTGATGGCGCTCGACCGGCTGCCCAAGCCGCTCGTCGGGCGCATTCACGGCAACGCCTTCGGCGGCGGGGTCGGGCTCGCCGCCGTCTGCGACGTGGCGCTGGGGGCCGGAGGGATCCGCATGGGGTTCACCGAGACCCGGCTGGGGCTCATCCCGGCCACCATCGGGCCCTATGTCGTGGCGCGCATGGGCGCGGCGCGGGCGCGGCGCGTCTTCATGTCGGCGCGCCGTTTCGACGCGGGCAAGGCGGTGGAGCTCGGCCTCCTGGCGCGGGCCGTTCCGGCGGGCGAGCTCGACGCGGCGGTGGAGGCCGAGGTGGCGCCCTATCTCGCCTGCGCGCCCGGGGCCGTGGCGGAGGCCAAGGCGCTTCTGCGCACGCTCTCGCACCCTGTCGGGGAGGAGGATATCGCGCGCACCGTGGCCGCGCTCGCCGATCGCTGGGAGAGCCCGGAGGCCGCAGAGGGCATCGCCGCCTTCTTCGAGCGTCGTGCGCCCGCGTGGAAGCCGGGATCGGAATAGCGCGTTGCATCCCTTCGCATGCGGCGGTATGCGGCGCCGATGCAGGCCGCGCCCGCCCCGCCCGGGGCGGGTGGCATCGGTTGACCCCCGGGGGGGTGGAGAGTAGATCAGGGGGCAGGCGCGCGATGCGCGCCGCCGCCGCCGCAGGGCGGCCATGACAAGGAGAGCTCCGTGGAAGAGACGCTCAGGGAATACCTTCCCATCCTCGTGTTTCTGGCCATCGCGATCGGGCTCGGGCTGATCCTGATCCTCGCCGCGATCGTGCTCGCGGTGCGCAATCCCGACCCAGAGAAGGTGTCGGCCTATGAATGCGGCTTCAACGCCTTCGACGACGCGCGGATGAAGTTCGACGTGCGTTTCTACCTGGTGTCGATCCTGTTCATCATCTTCGATCTCGAGATCGCCTTCCTGTTCCCGTGGGCGGTGGCCTTCCAGGACATCTCGATGGCGGCGTTCTGGTCGATGATGGCGTTCCTCGCGGTGCTCACCGCGGGCTTCGCCTATGAATGGAAGAAGGGGGCCATGGAATGGCAGTGACGACGGGCGCGAACGCGGCCGGCCCCGACCCGGAGCACGGCACGCAGCTTCTGAACCGGGAATTGCAGGACAAGGGGTTCCTCGTCACCACGACGGAGGATCTCATCAACTGGGCGCGGACGGGCTCGCTCCACTGGATGACCTTCGGGCTCGCCTGCTGCGCGGTGGAGATGATGCACACCTCCATGCCGCGCTACGACGCCGAGCGCTTCGGCGTGGCGCCTCGGGCGTCGCCGCGCCAGTCCGACG
>CAZPCU010000247.1:0-3821 GCA_964585075.1 uncultured Rhodobacterales bacterium | reverse complement strand
TTATTCCATCGGCGGCGGCTTCGTGATGACCGAAGGCGAACTCGCCGCGGGCAAGGATACCGACGAGGGCGACCCGGTTCCCTATCCGTTCAAGTCGGCGGTGGAAATGCTTGAGATGTCCGAACGCTCGGGCAAGAGCATCGCCGCGATGAAGCGTGCCAACGAGGTGGCGCGCGGCGGGCCGGAGAACCTGCGCTCGGGCGTGGCGCGAATCTGGCAGGTGATGGACGACTGTATCGAGCGCGGGCTGAGCACCGACGGCACCCTGCCCGGCGGCTTGGGCGTCAAGCGGCGCGCCAAGGGCATCCGCGACGCGCTGATCGCCGAGCGCGGCACCAACCTGAACGCGCCGCACAAGATCAACGACTGGATGAGCGCCTATGCCATGGCCGTCAACGAGGAGAACGCCGCCGGCGGGCAGGTGGTGACCGCGCCCACCAACGGGGCTGCGGGCGTCGTGCCTGCGGTTATCAAGTATTGGCTGGAGCATGTGCCGGGCGCGCATGAAGCCCAGATCGAGGAATTCCTGCTCACGGCGGCGGCCATCGGCGGGCTGGTCAAGTTCAACGCCTCGATTTCCGGTGCCGAAGCGGGCTGTCAGGCCGAGGTGGGCAGCGCCTCGGCGATGGCGGCGGCCGGGCTCTGCGCGGTGCTGGGCGGTACGCCGCAGCAGATCGAGAACGCCGCCGAGATCGCGCTCGAGCATCACCTCGGCATGACCTGCGACCCGGTGAAGGGCCTCGTGCAGGTGCCCTGCATCGAGCGCAACGGTCTCGGCGCGATCAAGGCGGTCTCGGCGGCCTCCCTCGCGCTCCGGGGCGACGGCACCCACCTCGTGCCGCTCGACGCCTGCATCGAGACCATGCGCCAGACCGGCGCGGACATGAGCGAGAAATACAAGGAAACCTCGCTCGGCGGGCTCGCCGTCAACGTGCCCAACTGCTGAGCGCCGCGTGACGGGCCCCGCCATCCCCGCCGCCCCCGCCGACCGCACGCTGGCGGGGATCCTCTTCATGGTGGGCTTCACCATCGTCGCGCCGATGATGGACGCCTTCGCCAAGGCGACTCCTGCCCATGTCCCGATCCTGCAGATCCTGGCCGCGCGCTTCGGGATACAGGTGGTCGTCCTCCTGCCGGTCGCGGCCCTGTTCGGCCTCTCGGCGCGCGCGGACCCGCGGGAGTGGGGCCTTCACCTGCTGCGCGCGCTCCTTCTTCTCGCCGCCACGGGCATGTTCTTCGAGGCGCTCCGCCACATGCCCATCGCCAACGCCATCGCGATCTTTTTCGTGGAGCCCTTCATCCTCACGCTACTCGGCGGGCTTCTTCTGGGCGAGGAGGTGGGGCGGCGGCGCATCGCGGCCTGCGCGGTGGGATTCGCCGGCGCGCTCATGGTGATCCAGCCGAGCTTCGCCGATCTCGGGCCCGTGGCGCTCCTTCCCCTCGGGACGGCCTTCTGCTTCGCCTTCTACATGGTGATGACGCGCTCCATGGCGCGGCGCACCCACCCGATCGACCTGCAGGCCAAGACCGCCGTGGCGGCGAGCGCGGTGGTCCTGCCGGTCCTGCTCGGCTTCGAGGGCTCCGGCGTCGCCGCGCTCGACCCGGTGCGGCCGTCCGGCCTCGCCCTCTGGACACTGCTCGGCGTGGGCGTCGCGGCCACGATCTCGCATCTCTTCATCAGCTTCGCGCTCCGCCTCGCCCCGGCGGCGACCATCGCGCCGCTCCAGTATCTCGAGATCGTGGCGGCCACGGCCCTCGGCTACTGGTTCTTCGGCGATTTCCCGGGGCTGCTCACATGGGCCGGCATCGCTGTCATCGTGGGCTCGGGGCTCTACGTCTTCACCCGCGAGCGCGCGCTCAGCCTGCGCCGCCGCCCCCTTCCCCCGGTCTGACCGGCTTGCCCGCGCCAGGCGCGGGGCCTAGCCTCGCCGGATGCACGCCGACCGCCCCCTTCTCGGCATCGTGCTGATGCTCGGCTTCTGCGCGCTCGCGCCGCTTTCGGACGCGGTGGCGAAGATCCTGGGCGGCGTGATCCCCCTGGGGATGCTGCTGCTCGCGCGGTTCGGCATCCAGGCGGCGATCCTCGTGCCCATCGTGGCGGCGGGGCGGCGACCCTGGCGGATGCGGGGCCGGGTGCTGGCGCTCGCCTGGGCGCGCACGCTTCTGCACATCGCCGGCATCGCGATGATGTTCTCCGCGCTGCGCTACCTGCCGCTGGCCGACGCCATCGCCATCGCTTACGTCATGCCCTTCATCCTCCTGCTCCTCGGCTGGGCGCTCATGGGCGAGGAGGTCGGCTGGCGCCGCCTCGCCGCCTGCGTCGCAGGCTTCGCGGGCACGCTCATGGTGATTCGCCCGAGCTTCCAGGAGGTGGGCTGGCCCGCGCTCCTGCCGGTGGGCGTGGCGCTGGGCTTCGCGCTCTTCATGCTGGTGACCCGCGCGATCGCGCGGGAGACCGACCCCCTCGGCCTCCAGGCGGTCTCGGGCTTGATGGCGACGGCCCTCCTTCTCCCCGCGCTCGCGCTCGCCGACGGGCGCGGCTGGCCCGGCCTCGGCCTCGCCGCACCGCCTGCCGAGACGCTCTCCCTGCTGCTCCTGCTCGGCGTGCTCGGCACCCTTGCCCATCTCTGCATGACCTGGGCGCTGCGCTACGCGCCCTCGGCCACGCTCGCGCCGATGCAGTATCTCGAGATCCCCTTCGCCACGTTCTTCGGCTGGGCGATCTTCCAGGACCTGCCCGACGGCATGGCGGCGGCGGGCATTGTCGTGACCATGGCCTCGGGCCTTTACGTCCTCATGCGGGAGCGGGCCATCGCGCGTGCGGCCGCCGGAGCGCCGCCGCCGCCGCCGCGAGGCAGTGCCGGGGCAGGATGACCAGCATGCGGGGCGCCTCTATCTCGATCGAGACCCGCCCCGTGGCGCGGTTCGACGTGCCGATCATGCCGCCCGGCGCGAAGTCGATCCCGTCGATCGGCCAGAACAGGCCCGTCGAGCGGCCCCGCACCGGCGCGAGGGGATAGAGCGAGACGCGCGTCCCCGGCCCCACCTCGAGGGCAAGCCGCGGCGGGCAGAGGAACACGAGATCGCCGGCGCCCATGAGCAGGCAGGGCCGTTCCGGGCGGCGCATGAGCACCGACTGCGCGGCGAGAAGATGGTCCACCCGCTCTCCCAGGAAGCCCACGCCGATCACCAGCGGCGCGCGGATGCGCCGAAGCGCCTTGTCGAAATCCGTCGTTTCCTGTTCGGAAACACGATGCAGGCGGTCGGGCGGGATCGCGGCCAGCGTGCCGGGATCCAGGCTGTCGAAATCGCCGATCACCGCCTCGGGCATGGCGCCCGCGGCAAGGGCACGGGCCGCCCCGCCATCGGCGGCCACCAGCCTCGGCGCGAGGGCCAGCGCGGCCTCGAGATCCGCGGGAGGCGCGGTTCCGGCGCCGACGAGCGTCACGGCTGCGTCGGACCGGAGAATTTCAACCTCCGGTGGAGGTTTCACGCGCGAATCCGTGCCATTGGCCCGAATAGCCACAATTGCACCATGAAATGATACCCTCCCCGGCACAGATTCGGGCCAAAATCGACTGGTATTCGTTGGTAAACAGTCCCTTGCTGGTTCAATGAAGCGGGCGCGTATCCCATGGTCAACAGTAACAAGATCCTCACCGTCTCCTACGGGACCTTCTCCTGCACGCTGGAGGGGTTCGACGATTCCTTCGAGACGATGAAGGCGATCGCGGAGTATTTCCGCGACCTGGCCGCCGACGACCGCTATTTCGGCGCCGAACCGCCGACGCCGGACGCCGAGATGCTGGCCCGCATCGCCG
>CAZPCU010000246.1:0-3829 GCA_964585075.1 uncultured Rhodobacterales bacterium | reverse complement strand
TACCGGGACGGGCGCTACATCGACGCGCTCGGCCAGTCCTTCCGCGACTTCCTGAAGGGCGAGTTGCCGGCGCTTCCGGGCGAGACGCCGACCCTGTCGGACTGGGCCGACCACCTCACCACGATCTTCCCCGAGGCGCGCATCAAGAAATTCATCGAGATGCGCGGGGCCGATGGCGGGCCCTGGCGTCGGCTCTGCGCGCTGCCGGCGCTCTGGGTGGGGCTCACCTACGACCAGGGCGCGCTCGACGCCGCATGGGATCTCGTGAAGGGTTGGAACGCGGCGGAGCGCGAGGCGCTGCGCATCGCCGCGGCCGACCAGGGGCTTCAGGCCAGGGTGGGCGATCTCTTCATGCACGATCTCGCCCGCGAGGTGCTGGCGATCGCCGAGGCGGGGCTGCGCGCCCGGGCGCGCGAGGGCGCGGGCGGGCTGCTGCCCGACGAGACGCATTTCCTGAACGCGCTCAAGGAAAGCGTCGAGAGCGGCAGGGTGCCGGCCGACGAGCTTCTCGAACGCTACAATGGCGACTGGCAGGGCGATCTCAGCCACATCTACGCCGAGTATTCCTACTGACGGAGAGGCCGCCCGGCCCGTCGGGCCCGCGCTACCAGTAGGCGGGATCGTCGAAGGCGGGCACGCAGCGCGCGCGGCCCTTCAGCGGATCGAGGGGCCGGCCCGTCAGGGATTGCGCCAGCCACCCCTCGGGCTGCTGCAGCGGCTGCGGCGGCGCCGCCATGTCCTCTCCGATCGGGCGGAAGCCGACCTTGCCGTAATAGGCCGGGTCGCCGTAGGTGATCGCCACGTCGGCCCCCCGGTCCCGCATCTCGGCGAGGCCGTGCCGGATGAGCGCCTGCCCGATCCCCTGCCCCTGTCGGCCGGTTTCCACCGCGACGGGGGCAAGAAGAAAGACGGTGCGCGCGTCCTCGTCATAGGTGAGCCGCGAGAAGATGATGGCCCCGGCGAGCGCATCGCCCTCGCGGGCCGTGAAGACGGCGAGGTCCTCGCGCTTCGTCGTCTCCAGAAGGTTCTTCACGAGCGTCCCGATGAGCCGTCCCTCCTCGGCGCCCTCGGAGGCGCCGAAGCTGGACTCGAAAAGGGCGCCGATTTCCTCCGCCCGGTCCGTGCTGTCGGCGGAGAATTCCATGCCCCTCTCCATCGCACCTGTCGGCTTTCGATAGCGCGGCCCAGGCCGCAGCTCAATCGCCTCGCCCCTCGGCGGCCCCTCAGGCCCGGCCCTGCGCGATCGCGACGAAGCGGTCGATCTCCGCGTCGGCGATGGACCAGTCGCAGACCATCCGCGCGGTGAGCGGCTCTTCCGGGTCAGTGCCCTCGAGCGTTCCCTCCCAGAGGTAATACTGCGCGCCCGCCTCGTGGAGCCGGAGATGGGTGGCGCGCGGCATCTCTGCGAAGAGCATGTTGGCGGCGGGCTCGGCGAGGAAACGCACGCCGGGCGCCGCGCGCAGCCCGGCGGCGAGGCGCGCGCAGGCGACGTTGGCGCGCCGCGCGCTCTCGAGCCAGAGATCGCCGTCGAGATAGGCCGCCATCTGGGCCGAGAGATAGCGGTGCTTGGAGAAGAGATGCGCGCCCCTCTTGCGGCGGAGCTCGAACTCCCAGGCTTTCGCCGGGTCGAAGAGGATCACCGCCTCGACCCCGAGGCATCCGTTCTTCGTGGCCCCGAAGCTCACCGCGTCCACGCCGGCCTTCCAGGTCATCTCGGCGGGCGTGGCGCCGAGCGCCACCAGCGCGTTGGCGAAGCGCGCCCCGTCCATGTGCAGCGGCAGGCCGAAGCCCGTCGCCACCTCGCCGAGCGCCCGGATCTCCTCGAGCGTGTAGACGCCGCCGCGCTCGGTGGCCTGGGTGATCGAGACCGGCCCGCGCTGCGGCCCGTGCACGCCGCGGCTTTCCTCGCGCTCGATCGCCCGGGCGAGCGCCTCGGCGCTCATCCTGTCGCTCTCGCCCACCAGGGTGAGCTTCGCGCCGCCCGTGAAGAACTCCGGCGCGTTGCACTCGTCCTCGTGGATGTGTGCCACCGGCGTGCAGAACACGGTCTGCCAGGGCTCGCCCAGCGTCGCGAGCGCGAGAGAGTTCGCCGCCGTCCCCGTGGCCACGAGATACACCGCCGCCTCCGGCGCCTCGAAGATCTCGCGCAGGCGCGCGCGCACCTCCTCCATGCCGGCATCCGCCCCGTAGGGCATCGCGTAGCCGTCATTGGCGCGCGCGAGCGCCTCGATGACTTCCGGATGGGCCGGGCCTGCGTTGTCGGAAGCGAAATGCATCAGACGGGCTCCTCGATGATGAAGTCTTCCCAGTCGTCCTCGTCCACCTCGAACTCGGGCACCGTCATGCCGCGCACCGACACGCCGGCGCGGTGAACGCTTTCGGGATCGCCCGAGATCAGCGGATGCCAGTCGTAGAGCGGCCGGCCCTCGTGGAGCAGGCGGTAGGCGCAGGTCTGCGGCAGCCAGTGCATGTGGTCTCCGAGGGTCTCGGGGGTGAGCACGATGCAGTCGGGCACGAACTGGTGGCGGATGGCGTATTGTCCGCAGCGGCAGCTCCGGTCGTCGAAGAGCCGGCAGGCCACCCGGGTCAGCCAGACCTCGCCGGTCTCGGCGTCCTCGAGCTTGTTGAGGCAGCATTTCCCGCAGCCGTCGCAGAGCGCCTCCCACTCGGCCCGGGTCATCCGGTCGAGGCGCTTGCGCTCCCAGAAGCGGGGCGCGAGCCCCGCGGGGTCGATCGGGTCGTCGCTCACGGCGCCTCCAGCACGTCGCGGGCGCGCGCCACGTCCCGCTCCATCTGCGCCACGAGCGCCTCGACGCTCTCGAAGGCGGCCTCGGGGCGCAGGAACTCCACCAGCGCCACCGAAAGATGCGTCCCGTAAAGATCGCCCGCGAAGTCGATGAGATAGGTCTCGAGATTGGGCGTGTTGAGGCCGAATTGCGGGCGCACGCCGATCGAGGCCGCGCCCATGTAATGCCCGGCATGGGGGCCGCCGGCCACGTCCACCAGCACGGCATAGACCCCGAAGCGCGGGGGGTGCAGCCCTTCGATGGACATGTTCGCGGTCGGGTAACCAAGCAGGCGGCCGCGCTGCTCGCCGCCCACGACCGGGCCCTCGATCCGGTGCCAGTGGCCGAGCAGCTTCGCCGCGTCGCGGGGCCGCCCTTCGGAGAGCGCCTCCCGGATCGCGGTGGAGGAGACACGGGTTTCGCCCTCGCGGTGCATCGGCGCCACCGTGACGCCGAAGCCCATCTCGCTGCCGAAGCGTTCGAGGTCGGCCACGTTCCCCGCGCGCCCCTTGCCGAAGCAGAAATCCTGCCCGACGACCACATGCGCGAGGCCCAGCCCGTCGCGGATCACGTCGCGGGCGAAGCCTTCGGGCGTGAGGGCGGCGAGGGCGGCGTTGAAATT
The DNA here is from genome assembly GCA_964585075.1 of uncultured Rhodobacterales bacterium. Lineage (GTDB taxonomy): Bacteria > Pseudomonadota > Alphaproteobacteria > Rhodobacterales > Rhodobacteraceae > Rhodosalinus. The sequence goes on along the minus strand of CAZPCU010000246.1, from coordinate 421 downwards.
GAGCTCGAAGAGCATCTCCACGCCGAGCTTCGCCAGCCGCGAGGCCCGCGCCTCGGAGCCCGTCAGGCGGAAGGGGGGCGCGTCGGGGGCGAAATACTCGCGCGGATGCGGCTCGAAGGTCAGGACGCCGAGCGGCGCGCCGGCCTCGCACGCCCTGGCGCGGGTCAGCTCGATCACCGAGATATGGCCCAGATGCACGCCGTCGAAATTGCCGATCGCAGCCGCCGCGCCGCGATCCTCGGGGCTGGTGAACTGGTAATCCCGCACGATCCGCATGGGCGCTCCCCTAGCGCCGGGCGGAGCCGGGCGCAAGCGCGCGCCCCCGGGCGGTCGCGGCTCAGTCGAACTTGCGGGAGGGCGCCAGCACCGTGGCTTCGCCCACGAGCACCTTCTTGCCGTCCACGCGGCAGCGGCAGTCGAG
>CAZPCU010000245.1:982-3839 GCA_964585075.1 uncultured Rhodobacterales bacterium | reverse complement strand
ATGAGGCCCGGCACCATGCCGATGCCGAAGAAGACGATGGCGGGGATGAGGTAGACGAAGGTGGGCAGCGTCTGCATCAGGTCGAGGACGGGGCGCATCCAGGCGTAAAGGCCCGGGCGGTGGGCGGCGGCGATGCCGATGGGCACGCCGAGTCCCATGCACACCACGCAGGCCGAGGCGACGAGGGTGACGCTTTCGAGGGTCTCCTCCCAGTAGCCCTGGTTCAGGATGAAGAGGAAGCCGAGGAAGGTGAAGAGAGGCGCCTTCCACCCCCGCTGCAGCGCCCAGGTGAGCGCGGTGAAGGCGGCGACGACGACGAGGGGGTGGGGCGTCTCGAGCGTCCAGAGGATCGCGTCGATGAGCGCCTCCATGGCGTCGGCGAGCCCGTTGAAGAACCACGCGCCGTTGACCTGCAGCCAATCGAACACTGCGCCTGCGCTGTCGCCGACGGGGATCTTGTTCTCGGTGAGCCACTCCATGCGCGGTGACGTCCTCCCTCGGGATGCGATCCTTGCGGCCGGGGCGCCCGCGCTTTGTCGCGCGCGCGCCCCGACGCCTGCGCCTCGGCCCCCCTCCCGGCCTCCCCCCGTGGCCGGGGGGAGGGGCGCCGGGCGGCAGGCGCGGACGCGTTACTCGAGACCGAGCCCGGAGGTCACCGCCGCCGCGGCGTCCGAGCCGTCCCTGGCGGTGACGCCGTCGAGCCAGCCCATCACGGCCTCGGGGTTCTCCTGCATCCAGGCCACCGCGGCCTCGCGCGGGTCCGCGCCGTCGTTCAGGATCGCGCCCATGATCTCGTTCTCCATGGCCAGCGAGAATTCGAGATTCTCGAGGAAGGCGCCGAGATTGGGGCATTCCTCGGTGAAGCCCGCGGTCACGTTGGTGTAGACCGTGGCGCCCCCGAGATTCGGGCCGAACCAGTCGTCCCCGCCCGTCAGGTAGGTGAGATCGAAGTTGGCGTTCATCGGATGGGGCTCCCAGCCGAGGAACACGATCGGGTCGCCCGAGCGGGTGGCGCGGGCCACCTGCGCCAGCATGCCCTGCTCGGAGCTTTCCACGACGTCGAAGCCGGAGAGGCCGAAGGCGTCGCTCTCGATCATGTCCATGATGAGGCGGTTGCCGTCGTTGCCGGGCTCGATTCCGTAGATCCTGCCGTCGAGCGCGTCGGCGTGGTCGGCGATGTCGGCGAAATCCGCGATGCCGAGATCCGCGCCGTGGGCATTGGTGGCGAGCGTGTACTTCGCGCCCTCGAGGTTGGCGCGCACCGTGTCCACCGTGCCGTCCTCCCGGTAGGGGGCGATGTCGTTCTCCATCGTCGGCATCCAGTTGCCGAGGAACACGTCCACGTCGCCCTTGGCGAGCGAGACGTAGGTGACGGGAACGGAGAGCACCTTGATGTCGGTCTCGTAGCCGAGCGCGTCGAGAACCGCGGTCGTGGCCGCCGTCGTCGCGGTGATGTCGGTCCAGCCGACGTCCGAGAACACCACCGTGTCGCAATTCGCGAGGGCGGGCAGGGCGGCGGCGGAAAGGGCGAGGGCGGAGAGGGTCGTTCTGAAGGTCATCTTGGTCTCCCTTGTCGTTCCGTGCGGCTCGTTTTTTCTTGATTGACGCATCAATAAAAAAACATCTAGCCTTCCATTGCAACAGTCGGGTCAGCCTTGCCCCGAGTCAACGCGGGACGTGCCATGCCGAAGCTAGGAATGGAACCGATCCGCCGGGCGGCCCTCGTGGAGGCCACGATCGACGAGATCGGCCAGGCCGGCACGCTCGACGTGACGGTGGCCCAGATCGCGCGCCGCGCGGGGATGTCGAGCGCGCTCGCCCATCACTATTTCGGGGGCAAGGAGCAGATCTTCCTCGCGGCGATGCGCCACGTCCTGGCGCTCTATGGTGCGGGGGTGCGGGGCGCGCTCGCCATGGCGGAAGGCCCGCGCGCCCGGCTCGAGGCGATCGTGCGCGCGAGCTTCGCGGGCGAGAACTTCCGGCCCGAGGTGATCTCGGCCTGGCTCAACTTCTACGTCCTCGCCCAGCGCAACGCCGATGCGCGGCGGCTTCTCACGATCTACCAGGCGCGGCTTCGCGCGAACCTGCGCCATGCCCTCCGCCCGCTCGCGGGCGACGAGGCGGACCGGCTGGCCGAGACGGCCGCGGCCCTGGTGGACGGCGTCTATCTCCGCGAGGGGCTCGGGCGGGGCGTGCCCGACGCCCAGGCCGCGGCCGAGCTCGTGCTGGGCTGCCTCGCGCCCCATCTCGACGCCGCCGGGCGCGGCGTCCCGGACAAGGAAAGGTGACCCGATGACCGTCGATCCCCGGCCCAAGGCCAGCCATTTCGTCGCCGGGCGCCCGGTGGAGGACACCGCGGGCGACCCGATCCCGGTGATCTACCCCGCCACCGGCGAGGAGATCGCCCGCGTTCACGCCGCGACGCCGGACGTGGTGGAGGCCGCGCTGGCCTCCGCCCACGCCGCGCAGGAGGACTGGGCGGCGCGCCCCGGCGTGGAGCGGGGCCGCGTGCTGCGCCGCGCCGCCGACATCATGCGCGACCGCAACCGCGAGCTCTCGGAGCTCGAGACGCTCGACACCGGCAAGCCCCTCCAGGAGACTCTCGTGGCCGACGCCACCTCCGGCGCCGACGCGCTGGAGTATTTCGGCGGGCTCGCCGGCGCGCTCACGGGCGAGCACATTCCGCTCGGTCAGGACTGGGCCTACACCGTGCGCGCCCCGCTCGGACTCTGTGTCGGGATCGGGGCCTGGAACTACCCGACGCAGATCGCCTGCTGGAAGGCCGCGCCGGCGCTCGCCTGCGGCAACGCGATGGTGTTCAAGCCCTCCGAGACCACGCCGCTTTGCGCCCTGAAGG
>CAZPCU010000245.1:0-972 GCA_964585075.1 uncultured Rhodobacterales bacterium | reverse complement strand
CCGCGGGTCCTGGAGCGGTTCCGGAGCTCCGTGGCGGAGAAGGTGGAGATCAGAACGGGCTGCCGGGTGGCCGAGATCCTCGTCGAGGCCGGCCTGCCCGAGGGCCTCTTCAACGTGGTGCAGGGCGCGGGGGAGGTGGGGCACGCCCTCGTGACCGATCCGCGCGTGGCCAAGGTCTCGCTCACCGGCTCTGTGCCCACGGGGCGCAAAGTCTACCAGGCGGCGGCGGAGGGCATCCGCCACGTCACCATGGAGCTCGGCGGCAAGTCGCCGCTCCTCGTCTTCTCGGACGCCGATCTCGAGAACGCGGTGGGCGGCGCGATCCTCGGCAATTTCTACTCCACGGGGCAGGTCTGCTCGAACGGCACGCGGGTCTTCGTGGAGCGCGGCATCAAGGAGCGGTTCCTGGAACGCCTCGCCGAGCGGCTGGCGGGCGTCGTCATGGGCGACCCGCTCGACGAGGCCACCAGTTTCGGCCCGATGGTGAGCGCGCGGCAGCTCGAGATCGTGCAGGGCTACATCGTCAAGGGGCAGGAGGAGGGCGCGCGGCTCGTCCATGGCGGCGGCCGGCCCAACCGTCCGGGCTTCTGGATCGAGCCCACGGTATTCGCGGACGTCACCGACGACATGACCATCGCCAGGGAGGAGATCTTCGGCCCCGTGCTGAGCGTGCTCGACTTCGACGACGAGGAGGAGGCGATCCGGCGCGCCAACGCGACCGAATACGGCCTCTCGGCGGGCGTGTTCACCCGCGACCTCTCCCGCGCGCACCGCGTGATCGGGCGGCTCCGGGCCGGATCCTGCTACATCAACTCCTACAACGACGCGCCGGTGGAGGTGCCCTTCGGGGGCATGAAGGCCTCGGGCGTCGGACGCGAGAACTCGCGCGCGGCGATCGAGCACTACTCGCAGCTCAAGTCGGTCTACGTCCGGATGGGCGACGTGGAGGCGCCCTACTGAGGCCCGGCCCCG
>CAZPCU010000244.1:0-3847 GCA_964585075.1 uncultured Rhodobacterales bacterium | reverse complement strand
GCGGCGGTGGATGGCGGGCGGGGTCGGCTCCGCGCCGGGGCCGCGGGACTGCTCGAAGACCACGGTCTTGCCGCGATCCTGGTGCGGCTCGACCGCCTCGCGGACCACCTCCGTCAGCGGGGCCTGGCGGAGATGCAGATCCTCCTTCCCGGCCCGGCCCATCGAGCGCAGGATGTCGCGGCACCGGTCGGCCTGCGCGGCGATGAGCTGGGCGTCCTCGGACAGGTCCGGGCTTTCCGAGAGTTCCTCTGCAAGCTCGCCCGCCGTGAGCTTGATGGTGGCGAGCGGCGTGCCGAACTCGTGCGCGGCGGCGGCCACCACGCCGCCCAGGTCCGTCAGCTTCTGCTCGCGGGCGAGCGCCATCTGGGTCGCGGCGACCGCGTCGGACATGGCGTGCATCTCCTGCGCGACCCGGCGGGAGTAGATCGACAGGAAGGCGAGCGCGATCACGAGCGCCGCCCAGACCCCGAAGAGGTAGAGCGGCGGCATCTCGAGCACCGTGCCGTCGGGAAGCCGGAGCGGGACATGCCAGACCGCGAGCGCCGAGACCACGCCCATCGCCACGGCCACCAGGAAGAGCGTGGAGCCGAGTGTCAGCACCGCGGCGGAGACGGTCACCGGCCCGAGAAGCAGAAGGGCGAACGGGTTGTGGAGCCCGCCCGTCAGCCCGAGGAGCACCGCGAGCTGCAGCAGGTCGAAAAGCGCCATCAGCGTGCTCTCGCGCTCGGAAAGCCGCCGGTTGCCGGGAAAGACGAACATCGCGATCAGGTTCACGATCACCGCGGCGCCGATGACGAGAAGGCAGAAGCCGAGCGGCATCTCCAGGCCGAAGACCTTGCGGGCGATCAGAAGCGCCGCGAGCTGGCCCGCGATCGCCATCCAGCGCAGCAGGATCATCGTGCGCAGGCGGATCCAGTCGCGCCGCCGCCGCCCCGGCAGCATGCTGAGCCATGTCTCCGTCATCTGCGCTCTCGTGTCGCTTGCATCCAACCGGTCAATCATTAGGTGTGAGAGCGATTGCGATCAACTTCGGGGGAGCGCGCCGGGCCGGCGCGGAAGCGGACGATGATGCGATGGATTGCGGTTGCCGCGGCGGTCGTGGCCGGGCTGGGCGCCGGCCTGTACTTCCTCGCGGGTGGCGAGCGACTCGCCGGGTCCTCCGGCGGCGCGGGCGATCCCTTCGCCCAGTGCCGCACCGCGCAGGTGGCCGGCGGATCGGGCCAGATCGGCGGCTCCTTCGAGCTCGTGAACGCCGCGGGCGAGACCGTCACCGACGCGGAGGTGATCACCGAGCCCTCGCTCCTCTACTTCGGCTACACCTTCTGCCCGGATGTCTGCCCGCTCGACACCGCGCGGAACGCCGTCGCCGTGGACATCCTCGAGGAGCGCGGGCACATGGTCACGCCCGTCTTCATCTCCGTCGATCCCGAGCGCGACACGCCGGAAGTCGTCGGCGCCTTCGCGGAGAACCTGCATCCGCGGATGGTCGGACTCACGGGCTCGCCCGAGCAGGTGAAGGCGGCGAGCCAGGCTTTCCGCACCTACTACCAGAAGCAGGAAAGCGACGATCCCTACTACCTCGTCGACCATTCCACCTTCACCTACCTCGTGCTGCCCGGGCACGGCTTCGTGGAGTTCTTCCGCCGCGACGTGGGGCCCGAGGCGCTCGCGGAGCGGGTCCAGTGCTTCGTCGAGGCCATGTGACATCGGTTTGACGGCCGGGGGCGGAGCCCCTAGGTAAGCGACATGTTGGACATGCCGGAGGCCGATTTGGCCGATACCCAGACACAGGACCTCGGGCCGGACCGGTCGCTCCTGATCGTGGACGACGACGAGCCGTTCCTGCGCCGCCTCGCGAAGGCGATGGAGAAGCGCGGCTTCGACGTGCGCACCGCCGAGAGCGTGGCGGCGGGATGCGCCGCGGCGGCCGGCGACCCGCCGGCCTACGCGGTGGTGGACCTGCGCCTCGGCGACGGAAACGGGCTCGACGTGGTCGAGGAGTTGCGCAAGGCGCGCCCCGACGCGCGCATCGTCGTTCTGACGGGTTACGGCGCCATCGCCACCGCCGTCGCGGCGGTGAAGATCGGGGCGACCGACTATCTCTCCAAGCCCGCAGACGCGACCGACATCGTGAACGCGCTCCTGGCGAGCGAGGACGATCTGCCGCCGCCGCCCGAGAACCCGATGAGCGCCGACCGCGTGCGCTGGGAGCATATCCAGCGCGTCTACGAGCTTTGCGACCGCAACGTCTCGGAAACCGCGCGCCGCCTGAACATGCACCGCCGCACGCTTCAGCGCATCCTCGCCAAGCGGAGCCCGCGGTGAGCGCCCTGCGCGCCGGCGCCGCGCTCCTTCTGCTCGCGGCGCTTGGCGCGTGCGCGCCGGCCGCGGCGCCGGGGCCCCAGGCGCCTCCGGGTGCCCAGCTTCGCCTCGCGTCCAGCGGGATCGCCGTGGCGGGAACGGGCCAGGAGATCGGGTTCGGACGGACAGAGGCCAGCACGCTCGACACGCTGCGCGACATTCTCGGCCCCTATGTGCCGCCGCGCCCTGCGCTGGCCTGCGCGGGCGTCGAGACCGTGCGCTGGGAAGACGAGGGCCTCGCGCTCCACTTCGACCGAAGCGGCTTCATCGGCTGGGAGGCGCTTCCGGCAGCGCAGCCGGTCGCCACGCTGGGCGGGCTGCGCGCGGGCGGGCCGGCGCCCGGGGCGGCGTCCCTCGTGCCGTTCGAGCGGAACGGCATTCAGGGCCTCTCCGGGCCCGAGGGAGAGATCGCGCGGCTCTGGGCCGGGCGCGACTGTCCGACCTCGGGAACGAGCTAACCCATCGCCGCCAGAAGCTCCGCATGCCGGCGGGTGTAGGCGACGCGCACCTCCACGGGCGGGCGCGGCCGGATGGCGAAGCCCGCGACGAGCTCGGCGTCCGGCCGTCCGAAGAAGCGGTCGGCCTCGCCTTCGCCGAAGCCCGCGATCTGCGTCGCCTCGAGCCATGCGCTGATCCTGTCGGCCTTCTTGATCCGCTTCCTGAGTTTCGGCGCGGACTCCGCGGGCAGGCCGAAACGCAAGTGGATCGCCGCCTGAAGCCGCGCCTCGAGCGCGCCGTAGCTCGGGCCGACCGCCGCCTTCACCGGCGAGATCATGTCGCCGATGACGTATTCCGGCGCGTCGTGAAGAAGCGCCGCCAGCCGCTCGGCGGGGCGGGCGTCTGGATACATGCGCGCGAAGAGCTGCTCCACCAGCAGCGAGTGCTCGGCGACGGAATAGGGCCAGTCGCCCAGGGTCTGGCCGTTCCACCGCGCCACGAAGGCGAGGCCGTGGGCGATGTCCTCGATCTCGACATCGACGGGCGTGGGATCGAGAAGGTCGAGCCGGCGGCCCGAGAGCATTCTCTGCCAGGCGCGGGGCTGTTTCGGCATGGCTGCGGTTCCGGAAGGGCGGATCGCGGCACCTCTAGCAGAGCGCTCCGCCGCGGCGCCAGCCCCCGCGCGCCGCGGCCGCAGGGCGCGTTGAACATGGGTGCGGCGGCGGGTATAGCGGAGCGCGACAGCGTGACATCAATCAGGAGCCGCCCCGTGGCCAAGGACTGCATCGTCAAGGACATCTCTCTCGCCGGCTACGGCCGCAAGGAACTCGACATCGCGGAGACCGAGATGCCGGGCCTGATGGCGCTCCGCGAGGAATACGGGGAGTCCAGGCCGCTCACCGGCGCGCGGATCGCGGGCAGCCTGCACATGACCGTGCAGACAGCGGTGCTGATCGAGACGCTGACGGCGCTCGGCGCCGAGGTGCGCTGGGCCTCCTGCAACATCTTCTCCACCCAGGATCACGCCGCGGCCGCCATCGCCGAGACG
>CAZPCU010000243.1:0-3847 GCA_964585075.1 uncultured Rhodobacterales bacterium | reverse complement strand
CGGCGGTGCGATCGACATCTCGTTGTCGTTCAGGATCACGAAGAGGCGCCGCCCGAGATGGCCCGCATTGTTCATGGCCTCGTAGGCCATGCCCGCGCTCATCGCGCCGTCGCCGATGACGGCGATCGAATCGCCGTGCCCGGTCTCGCAGGCGCCGCCGAGGTCGGCGGCCACCTTGAAGCCGAGCGCCGCCGAGATCGAGGTCGAGGAATGCGCGGCGCCGAACGGGTCGTAGGGGCTTTCCGACCGCTTGGTGAAGCCCGAGAGGCCGCCCTTCTGGCGGATCGTGTGCATCATCTCCCGCCGGCCGGTCAGGATCTTGTGCGGGTAGGACTGGTGGGAGACGTCCCAGATGATCTTGTCGCGCGGCGCGTCGAACACGGCGTGCAGCGCGACCGTGAGTTCCACCACGCCGAGCCCCGCGCCGAGATGGCCGCCCGTGCGGCTCACCTGCGCGATGGTCTCCTCGCGGAGTTCGTGCGCGAGCCGGGTCAGTTCCGCGTCGCTGAACTGCTGGAGATCGGCGGGGCTCTGGACCCGGTCCAGGAGCGGGGTCGCGGGCGCAGAAGTCATGGGTCGGGCCTCCTCGGGCGGGCCGTCAGCTTTCGCGGGAGATAACGAAGCGGGCCAGCTCCCGCAAGGTTCGGGCCGCGTCGCCGTAGGGCGCCACCGCGTCGCAGGCGGCCTCGGCGAGGGCCGCCGCGCGGGCTTTCGCGGGGCCGAGGCCCATCAGCGAGACGAAGGTCGCCTTGCCCGCCGCCGCGTCCTTCTGAAGGCGCTTGCCCGCCTTGTCGGCATCGCCTTCGACGTCGAGCACGTCGTCGGCGATCTGGAAGGCGAGGCCCAGCGCGCGGGCATAGGCCGAAAGCGGCGCGGGATCGGCGCCGGCCAGGCGCGGCCCCGCCTCGGCCGCCCAGCCGAAGAGCGCACCCGTCTTGCCCGCCTGCAGCGCCTCGATCTCGTCGAGCGAAAGGGGCGCCTCCGCGCTCTCGGCGGCGATGTCGAGCGCCTGGCCGCGCACCATGCCCGCCGCGCCCGCCGCCCGGGCAAGCGTCAGGCCGAGCGCCGCGCGGACGGACGCATCCGGGTGGCACTCCTCGCGCAGCACCATCTCGAAGGCCGCGCTCTGGAGCGCGTCGCCGGCGAGAACGGCGGTGGCCTCGTCCCACTTCACATGCACGGTGGGCAGGCCGCGGCGGAGCTCGTCGTCGTCCATGCAGGGCAGATCGTCATGGACGAGGCTGTAGGCGTGGATCGCCTCGATGGCCGCGGCGGGCCAGAGCGCGCGGGCCTCCTCCACGCCGTGAAGCCGGGCGCCCTCCAGCACCAAAAACCCGCGCAGCCGCTTGCCGCCGCCGGCCGCGTAGGCCATGGCCCTGGCCACCGGCAGGTCGCCGTAGTCGGACAGCGCCCGGGCGAGATGCGTGCCCACCGCGGCGGCCGCGGCCTCGAGCCGCGCGCGGAACATCAGAGCCCTTCGGCTGGCGCGGTTCCGGCGGGCTTGCCCTCGGCATCGAGGCGGATCTGCTCCACCTTCTCCTCCGCCTCCTTGAGCTTCTGCTCGCAGCGGGCCTTGAGCGCGGCGCCCCTCTCGTAAAGCCGGATCGACTCCTCGAGCGCCACCTCGCCCCGCTCGAGCTGGGTCACCAGCTTTTCGAGCTCGGCCATGGCCTCCTCGAAGCTCATCTTCTCCACGGGCGTTTCCTCGCTCATGCCGCGGCCTCCCTCAGTTCCGTCACATGCGCCGCCGCGCTGGCGGCGAGCGCCTCCAGATCGTAGCCCCCCTCCATCACCGAGACGAGCCGTCCGCCGCACAGCTCGGCCGCGAGGGCGCAGAGCCCCCGCGTCACCCAGGCGAAATCCTCCGTCGTCCATTCGAGGTTCGCGAGCGGGTCCGCGGCGTGGGCGTCGAACCCCGCCGAGACGACGATCAGCTCGGGCGCGAAGGCGCGAAGCCGGGGGAACACCTGCGCCTCGTAGACCGCGCGCATCTCGTCCCCGCCGGTTCCCGGGGCGAGCGGCAGGTTCATCACGTTGTCGAAAGCGCCGCGTTCGTCCGTCGCGCCGGTGCCGGGCCAGAGCGGCATCTGGTGCGACGAGATGAAGAGCGCGCGCTCCTCGTCCCAGAGAAGATCCTGCGTTCCGTTGCCGTGATGGACGTCGAAGTCCACCACCGCCACGCGGCCCATGCCGTGATGGTCGAGGGCGTGGCGCGCCGCGAGCGCGGCGTTGCCGAAGAGGCAGAAGCCCATCGGCGTCTCCGTCTCGGCGTGATGGCCGGGCGGGCGCATGGCGCAGAAGGCGTTTCCCGCCTCTCCGGCGATCACCATGTCCACGGCCTTCACCGCCGCCCCCGCGCCGCGGAAGGCGGCGTCCAGCGATCCGGGCGAGAGGAACGTGTCGCCGTCGAGCTGGGCGAACCCTTCCTCGGGAAGCGCCGCGCGCAGCATGTCGAGATAGCTCCGCGGATGCAGCCGCAGGATGTCGCCTTCCTCGGCCATGGGGGCCGAGACGCGCAGCAACTCGCTCATGGGCGCGAGGGCATGAAGGACATGCTCGAGCCGGGCGACGCGTTCGGGGTGGCCCGGGGGCGTGACGTGGCCGAGCGCGTCGGCATGGGTGATGAGGGCGGTGGTCATGGAAGGCATCTAAAGCGCAGCCGCCGGCCGGGCACAAGCCGCCCGCGCGCTCAGTCGGGCGCGAGCATGTAGCCCGCGCCCCGAACGGTCTGGAGGTAGCGCGGTTGCCTCGGGTCCGTCTCGAGCTTGCGGCGCAGCCGGGTGATCTGCACGTCCACCGCGCGCTCCTGGGCCTGCCCCCCGTCGCGCCCCGCGCCGCGCCCGAGCTCCTCGACGAGACGCGAGCGGCTCATCGGCTCACCCGGCGCGGCGGCGAAGATTCGCATCAGCTGGGCCTCGGTGGCGGTGAGGCGCACGGCCTCCTCGCCGCGCCAGAGTTCGCCCCGCTCGATGTCGTAGCGGAGCGGACCGAGATGCAGGAGCTTCGGCCGCGCCTCCTCGGCGGGCGCATCCGGCATGCGCCGCAGGATGGCGTTGATCCTGAGAAGCAACTCCTTCGGCTCGAACGGCTTGGCGAGGTAGTCGTCGGCCCCCGCCTCGAGCCCGGCGATGCGGTTTTCCGTCTCGCCGAGGGCGGTGAGCAGCAGCACCGGGGTGTCGCGGGTCTCGCGCAGCCAGGCGGTGAAGGCCACACCGTCCTCGCCGGGCATCATCACGTCGAGCACGACGAGGTCGAAGTCGAGGCCGGCGAGGAGCCGCCGCGCATGCGCCGCGTCGCGCGCCGCGGAGACGAGGAAGCCGTGGCGCATGAGGAACTTCTGGAGCAGGCCGCGAATGCGCTCGTCGTCGTCCACCACCAGGAGATGAGGTTCGGCCTCGGCCATCAGCGCGCCTCCCTCAGCCGGTGGTAGAGCCGCCGCATCTCGGGATCCATCATCGCCTCGAGCACCTGCCGGAACCCGGCCACGGCCTCGGGGCCGGCGGCGCGGTAGGCCGCCCGCATCCGCGCGCGCTGCGCGTCCGAAAGCTCGCGCTCCAGCTCCTGCCCCTTCTCCGTCAGGTAGAGGTGGCGCTCGCGCTTGTCGGAGCGGCCGACATGGCTTTCCACCAGCCCGTCCTCGATCAGGCGCCGCAACACGCGGTTGAGCGACTGCTTGGTCACGCCAAGGATGGCGAGGAGGTTGTTCACGGTGGTGCCGGGCACACCGTTGATGAAATGCATCGCCCTGTGATGGGCGCGGCCGTAATCATGCTCGGCGAGGATCCGGTCGGGGTCGGCCGTGAAGCCGCGATAGGCGAAGAACATCGCTTCGATGCCCTTGCGCAAC
>CAZPCU010000242.1:3438-3859 GCA_964585075.1 uncultured Rhodobacterales bacterium | reverse complement strand
GCACAGCGCCATCACCTGCCGCACGCGCCGCCGCAGGTCGCCGGGCTTCATCACCGGCAGCTCGCCGGTGACCGAGAGGGGGCCGATGGTGATGAGGCCGTTGCCCTCGCGGGTCCGGCGCTCGACGACGTCCTCGAGGCACATGCCGCACTCGGGCTGGAAGCCCTGGAAGCCCTGGACCCCCGCGTCGATGAGCAGGTCCATGATGGAGATGGCCGCCTTCATGGAGGCGCTGCACGCCTACGAGGTGCGGCCATGGAACGGCCGGCTGGTGCTGTTCCGCCCGCCGCTCGCAGCGAAATGGGTGCTGCCGGGCGGGCGGCTCGTGAGCTCCGAGCGCGCCTATCTCTACGAGGACAACGGGTGGCGCGATCTGGTTCCCGGCGTGGAGGTCCAGGAGGTGCCGGGCGACCATGACTCC
>CAZPCU010000242.1:0-3428 GCA_964585075.1 uncultured Rhodobacterales bacterium | reverse complement strand
CATGGTGCTCGATCCCAATGCACGGGTGCTCGCCGCGCGCCTCCGCCGCGTGATCGAGGCCGCCGAGCGCGAGGCCCGCGCCGCCTGCGCGCCCGTCCCGCGCGCGCAGGCGGCGGAGTGAACGCGATGCCCCGCCTGCTCACCGTTCTCCTCAACTGGCGCACGCCCGACATGACGCTGGAGGCGGCCGAGGCGGCGCTGCGCGAGATGGCGGACCTCGACGCGGAACTCGTGGTCGTGGACAACGACTCGGGCGACGGCTCCTTCGAGACGCTTTCCACCGAGGCGACGGCGCGCGGCTGGGTCGAGGGCGGCCGCGTGCGGGTGATCCAGTCGGGCCGCAACGGGGGGTTCGGCGCAGGGAACAACGCCGGCATCCGCGCCGGCCTCTCGGACGGGAGCGCCCCGGATCTCGTCTACATCCTGAACTCCGACGCCTTCCCTGGCCCGGGCGCGATCCGGCGGCTCGTGGAGGCGCTCGACCGCGATCCGCGCGCCGGGCTCGCGGGCAGCTACATTCACGGCCCCGACGGCACGCCGCATGTCACCGCCTTCCGCTTTCCCTCGATCCTGTCCGAGCTGGAGGGGGCGGCGCGCTTCGGCCCGCTGACGCGGCTTTTGGGCGAGCACCGGGTGCCGATGGAAATGCCCGAGGCGACGCGCCCGGTGGACTGGCTGGCCGGGGCGAGCCTGATGATCCGCCGCGAGGTGCTGGACGAGATCGGGCTCTTCGACGAGACCTTCTTCCTCTACTTCGAGGAGACCGACCTATGCCGCCGCGCGGCCCGGGCGGGCTGGCGCACGCTCTACGTCCGAGAGAGCGAAGTCGCCCATATCGGCTCGGTCTCCACCGGCATGAAGAGCTGGACGCGGATCCCGGGCTTCTGGCTCGAGTCGCGCTGGCACTACTTCACCAAGACACACGGGCGCGCCTACGCCGCGGCGGCGACGCTCGCCCATCTCTCGGGCGGGCTTCTCTGGCGGTTGCGGCGGCTCGTCGAGCGCAAGCCGCCCGCGGATCCGCCGCATTTCCTGCGCGATCTCCTCGCCCATGACGCGCGCGCGCTCTTCGCGCCCGCGCCACGGAGCGCCGCGCCCCGTCTCTCGCCCGCGACGCCCCCCGCCCTGCCCAGCGGAGAAACGCCATGACGCATCTCTCGGCCATCCTGATCGGCAACGAATCCCTCGCCCAGCACTGCGGCGAGGCGTGGCTGTCCCGCGGCCACGCGCTCTCGGCCGTGGTCACGCGCAACGGCGAGATCGCGCGCTGGGCGGCCGCGCGCGGCCTGCGGGTGGAGGCGCCGGGGCACGACCTCGCCGCGCGGCTGCCGGAGGCGGACTGGCTGCTCTCCATCGCCAATCTCGACCTCATCCCGGAGGACGTGCTGGCCCGCGCGGCGCGCGGTGCCGTGAACTTCCACGACGGGCCGCTGCCGGCCTATGCCGGCCTCAACGCCCCGGTCTGGGCGCTCCTCGCGGGAGAGCCGCGCCACGGCGTGACCTGGCACCTGATCGCGCCCGGCGTCGATTCGGGCGACATCCTCGTGCAGCGGATGTTCGACGTGGCGCCGGGCGACACGGCGCTCACGATGAACGCCAAGTCCTACGAGACGGCGATCGAGAGCTTCGGCGATCTCGTCGCCGCGCTCGAAACAGGCGCGCCGGAGCGCCGCGCGCAGGATCCGGCCGCGCGCAGCTACTTCGGCCTCGATGCGCGCCCGCCCGCCGCGGCGCGGCTGGACTTCTCCCGGCCCGCCGCGGAGATCGCCCGCCTCGTCCGGGCGCTCGATCACGGGGATTACGCCAACCCCCTGGCCGCGCCCAAGCTCGCCTCGGAGAGCGGGGTCTGGCTTGTCGCGCGTGCCGAGGAGACCGGGGGAAGCGCCGCGCCCGGCACGGTTCTGGCCTGCGACGACGGGGGGCTCGTCGTCGCGGCGAAAGAGGGGGCGCTCCGCCTCTCGGGGTTCAGGTCGCCCGACGGCACCGCCGCCGAGCCCGCCGAGGTGGCCCGCGCGGGAGAGGTGCTGCCGATCCTCCCGGAGGAGGACGCGCGCACGCTGACCGACCGGATCGCCCGGGTTTCCCGCCTCGAACCCCATCTGCGGCGACGGCTCCGCGCCCTCGATCCGGGCGCGCTGCCGCTCGGGCCGGGCGGGGGCGAGGTGGCGGAGCGGCGGCTCGACCTGCCCGAGGGCCTCCCGGCGGACCGGCTGGCCGCGCTCGCGGCGGCCTGGGCCGCGCGGAGCATGGGCCGAACCGCCTGCGACCTCGCCTGGCGCGACGCCGAAAGCGCGGCGCTGGCCTGGCCCGGCCATGTGAGCGACTGGGTGCCGGTGCGCTTCGACGCCGCGGCCGAGACGCCCTTCGGCGCGGCGGCCGAGGCCTTCGCGGAAGACCTCGCGCGCGCCCGCCGCGCGGGGGCCTTCGCCCTCGACCTGGTCGCGCGGGATCCGGAGATCGGCGCCGCCCGGCCGCAGGTGGCGCTCGACGCCTCCGATTCGGGCGGGCTCGCCGCCGACGCGCCGGTCACGCTGGCGCTCGGCGCCGCGCCGACGCTGCGTTACGACAGCGCGGCCCTCGACGCCGGGATGGCGGAGCTTCTCGCCCGCCGGCTGGAGCATCTCGCCCGCGCCGCCGATCTTGACGCCACGCCGATCGCCGAGCTGCCTCTTCTGCCGGAGGCCGAACGCGACTCCCTGCTGCGTGCCTGGAACGACACGGAAAGCCCGTTCGACGCGGCCTGCGTCCACGAGCTCTTCGAGCGCCAGGCCGCGGCGACGCCCGACGCGACGGCGCTGGCATTCGAGGCCGAGCGGCTCACCTACGCCGAGCTCGACGCGCGGGCGAACCGGGTGGCCCATGCGCTGCGGGCCATGGGCGTCGGCCCCGGCACGGTGGTGGGGCTCTGCACCGCGCGGTCGCCGCAGCTCCTCGTCGGCGCCCTCGGCATCCTGAAGGCCGGCGGGGCCTACCTGCCGCTGGACCCGGCCTATCCGAAGGACCGCATCGCGCTCTATCTCGAGGACAGCGGCGCGGCGGTGATCGTGACGGAGCGCGCGCTGGCGGCCGATCTGCCGCCCCACGCCGCGGCCACGCTCCTGATCGAGTCCGACCCGCGGCTCGAGAACGCGCCCGAGACACGGCCCGAAGGCGGGGCCGGGCCTGCGGACCTCGCCTATCTCATCTACACCTCCGGCTCCACCGGGCGGCCCAAGGGCGTGATGGTGGAGCACCGGAACGTCGCCAACTTCTTCCACGGCATGGACGCGGTGATCGAGCACGATCCGCCGGGCGTCTGGCTCGCCGTCACGTCGCTCTCCTTCGACATCTCGGTGCTGGAGCTCTTCTGGACGCTCGCCCGCGGCTTCAAGGTCGTGCTGACGGGAGACGAGAGCCGCGCCCTCGTCTCGCAGGGCGGGGCGCCGGAC
>CAZPCU010000241.1:0-3861 GCA_964585075.1 uncultured Rhodobacterales bacterium | reverse complement strand
GATACCTTCGGCTTCGGCACGCTCCTGGGTGTGCCCACGCCGATCTGGGTCGCCGCGGTCCTGATCGTCGCGCTCTGGATCCTGCTCTACTGGACGCGCTGGGGCCGCTACTTCTATGCCGTCGGGGGCAACCTGAAGGCCGCGCGCCTGTCGGGGATCAACGTGCAGGGCGTGCTCTTCTCCACCTACGTGATCGTGGCCGCCCTGGCCGCAATCGCCGGCATGCTGCTCACCGCGCGGCTGGACACCGGCGAGGCGAACATCGGCGCCTCCATGCCGCTCGAGTCCATCGCCGCCTGCGTGATCGCCGGCGTCTCGCTCCGAGGCGGGATCGGGCGGCTGGAGAACGTGGTGCTCGGCGCGCTCTTCATCGGGCTCGTGCAGAACGGCATGAACCTGGCCCGCATCGAAAGCTACCTGCAGACAGTGGTGCTTGGCGGGCTGCTGATCCTCGCCGTGATCGCGGACCAGATCCGCCTGCGCTACGTCGCGTCGCTCAAGGACTGAGGGAGAACGAAGAATGGCCGATCTGAACTGCGACATGGGCGAGAGCTTCAGCCTTTACAGTATGGGCGACGACGCGGCGATCATGCCCCACATCACCCAGGCCAACGTCGCCTGCGGTTTCCACGCCTCCGATCCGAACCACATGGCCGAGACCGTGCGGCTGGCCAGGGAGCATGGCGTCAAGGTCGGCGCGCATGTCTCGCTGCCGGATCTTCCGGGCTTCGGCCGGCGCGAAATGAAGATCGACCGCGACGAGATGCTCAACATCATCCTCTATCAGATCGGGGCGCTGAGCGCCTTTCTGCGCCAGCAGGGCACCGAACTCTCCCACATCAAGCCGCACGGCGCGCTCTATGGAATGGCCGCGCGGCAGAAGCCCATTGCAGAGGCCTGCGCCGACGCCGCCGAGGTCTACGGGGTGCCGCTCATGGGCCTTTCGGGAACGCTGCACGAGGAGGTCTACACGCGTCGGGGCGTGGGCTTCCTTCCGGAATTCTTCGCCGATCTGGATTACGACGACGAAGGCAGGCTGATCATCACGCGCGAGCACGAAGGCGTCCCGCCCGAGGTCGCGGCCGCGCGTGCCGTGCAGGCCGTGCGCGACGGCACGCTCACCACGACGGGCGGCAAGACCCTGCCCGTGAAAGCGGAGACGATCTGCGTCCATTCCGACACGCCGGGCGCGGCGACCATCGCCGCCGCCGTCCGCGAAGCGCTCACCGGCCTTCAGGCCGCCTGAAGCAAAGACGACACGCAAGAGGGACATGCCATGGCACACGAGATCAAATCGCCCATTCCGGGGACGTTCTACCGCCGCCCTTCGCCCGAGGAGCCGCCCTTCAAGAACGAGGGCGACGCGGTGGCCCGCGGGGACACCATCGGGCTCGTCGAGGTGATGAAGACCTTCCACGAAGTGAAGGCCGACGGCGAGGGCACGGTCGCCTCCTTCGAGGTGGAGGACGAAGAGGCCGTGATGGCCGGCCAGACGCTCTGCAAGCTCGACTGATGGCCGTGAAGAAGCTCCTGGTCGCCAACCGGGGCGAGATCGCCGTTCGTATCGTGCGGGCGGCCCGCGACCTCGGCATTCCCACCGTGCAGGTCCATTCCGCGGCCGACGCGGACATGGCCGCGGTTCGGCTCGCGGACGAGGCGGTGGAAATCGGGCCGCCGCAGGCCTCGAAATCCTACCTCGACGTCGAGGCGATCCTGAAGGCCGCGCGGGACACCGGCGCCGACGCGATCCATCCCGGCTATGGCTTTCTGGCGGAGAACGCCGATTTCGCGGATGCGGTCGAGGCCGCGGGACTCACTTTCGTGGGCCCGACGGGCGATACCATCCGCCTGATGGGAGACAAGGCTGCGGCCCGCGCGCAGGCGCAGAAGGCCGGCGTGCCCACGGTGCCCGGCTCGGACGGGGTCGTGACCGACATGGAGGATGCCGGTCGGCTTGCCGCCGAGATCGGCTTCCCGGTCATGATCAAGGCCGCCGCCGGCGGCGGCGGGCGCGGCATCCGCGTCGCGGGGACGCCAGAGGAGTTCGCCCGCCTCGCCCCGCAGGCCGCGCAGGAGGCGAAGGCCGCCTTCGGCGACGGCGGCATCTACATCGAGAAGGTGATCGAGCGCGCCCGCCACGTCGAGGTACAGGTCCTGGGCGACGGCCACGACGTCATCCACTGCTGGGAGCGCGAATGCTCCTTGCAGCGACGTCGCCAGAAGGTCTGGGAGGAAGCGCCCTGCGTCGCCCTCGACCAGGAGACGCGGGAGCAGCTCTGCCACGCGGCCGCCGATCTTGCCCGCGCGGTGCAGTATCGCGGCGCGGGGACGGTGGAGTTTCTCTACGACGACGCCTCGGGGGAGTTCTACTTCATCGAGATGAACACCCGCATCCAGGTCGAGCACCCGGTGACCGAGATGATCACTGGCATCGACCTCGTGGGCGAGATGCTTCGCATCGCGGGCGGCGGACGGCTTCCGCACACCCAGGATCAGGTGACGATCCGCGGCCACGCCATCGAAGTGCGCATCAACGCCGAGGATCCGGCGAAGGACTTCATGCCGTTTCCCGGCACGATCGAGGAGCTTGCGACGCCAGACGGCCCGGGCGTCCGGTTCGACTCGATGCTCTATCGCACCTACACCGTCCCGCCCTTCTACGACTCGCTGCTCGGCAAGCTGATCGTCTGGGGCGAGACGCGCCACGCCGCGCTCACCCGGCTCGCCCGCGCGCTCGACGAACTGCAAATCGAGGGTCTGCCCACGACAGTGCCGCTCTTCAAGGCGCTTCTGGCGACGGACGACCTGCGCCGAAACGACGTCCACACCCGTTGGCTCGAACCGTGGCTCGAGGCCAACGCACACACCATCGCCACCGAAAACAAGGGGGGACAAGCCGCATGAATTGCCGATACAGCTTTGGCGGAGATGAGCACATCTTCGTCGAGGTCGACGAGGCCATGTCGCTCGAGGCGTTCTTCGTCTCGCTCGCGATCACCAACGCCGTCAGGGAAGCCGAGATCGAGGGGGTCACCGAGATCTGCCCGGCGAACGCCTCCTTCCAGATCAAGTTCGACCCCGACGTGATCGCGCCCGACGCCCTCATGGAAAAGATCAAGGCGTTCGAGGCGGACGCGGACAAGGCCGAAAAGCGCCTGAACACGCGGATCGTGGAGATTCCCGTCTACTATCAGGATCCCTGGACGCACGAGACCCTGATGCGCTTCCGCGAACGCCATCAGGACCCGAACGCCACCGACATCGAATACGCGGCCCGCATCAACGGCTTCGAGGACGTGCCCGCCTTCATCAAGGCGCACTCCGGGTCTCCGTGGTTCGTCTCGATGGTGGGCTTCGTCTCCGGCCTGCCCTTCCTCTATCAGATGGTCGACCGGCCGCGGCAGATCGAGGTTCCGAAATACCTTCGCCCGCGGACGGATACTCCCAAGCTCACGGTTGGCTACGGCGGCTGCTTTTCCTGCATCTACTCGGTGCGCGGCGCCGGCGGTTACCAGATGTTCGGTATCACGCCGATGCCGATCTTCGACCCGCAGCAGGAGGTGAGTTACCTGCGCGACTTCATGGTCTTCTTCAAGCCGGGCGACATCGTGAAGTTCACGCCGATCACGCGCGAGGAATATGACGCGGCCGTCGAACAGGTACATGCCAACACGTGGACACCCCGGACGGCCGACGTGGTCTTCTCTCTCGACGACTACAACGCCGATATCGACGGCACCAACGCCAAGCTGCTGGAGGCGCTCTATGCCGGTTAACGTCATTTCATCAGGGATCCTCACCACCATCCAGGACCTCGGCCGCCCCGGCTACTTTCATCTCGGGATCCCCATCGGCGGGGCG
>CAZPCU010000240.1:3018-3862 GCA_964585075.1 uncultured Rhodobacterales bacterium | reverse complement strand
ACCCTCGTCCAGCCCTACGCAGAGACCGTCGTGCGCCAGGCCAACGGCATCTACCTCGCCGACAGCAACGACGTCTGGGGGCCCGAGGCGCCCGACTGCGTGATCACCTCGACCAGCGAGATGATGGCGGACAAGGGCGAACTGATGACCGCCTACATGACCGTGCTCTCCGAGGCTGCGCGGTCCTTCTACAACGACTTCGACTCGGCGCTCGACGTGCTCCAGCCGATCTACGGCGCCCCGCGCGAGATCCTGGCCATCGCGCTGAAGCGGCAGTCGCCCGACCCGGTGATCAACGCGGCCGGCGCGGCCGGCATTCGCGACGGCGTCAGATACCTGATCGAGCTCGGCTACTTCGAGACGAACATCGCCGACGAGGTGCTGATGCTCGAACGGCAGCCGGGAGTCGTCGTCTGACGCCCGTTCCGGCCGGCGCGCGCCCCCTTCCGCACGCCGGCCCTCCACCGTTCCCAAGGGAGGACAGACAATGCTCGACCAATCCCCCGACACCGCAGGCACGTCCGGCACCCGCCGCATCATCGCCGACGTGGCGATCGTCGGCGCCCGCGCCGCCGGATCATCGCTCGCCATCCATCTCGCGCGGCAGGGCCGCAGGGTCGTGGCGGTGGACAAGGCGACCTTCCCCTCCGAGACGATGTCGACCCACGTGATCTACCCGAACACGCTGGCGCGGCTTGAGGATCTGGGCGTGCTGGCGGAGGTCGAGGCGCACGACCCGCCCCCGCTCTACACGTCCTGGCACCACGAGGGGCGGATGTTCGTGGCGCCCCACACGCCCGAGCGCGGGCGCGACTGGGCGCTCTGCGTCCGCCGCGTGACGCTC
>CAZPCU010000240.1:0-3008 GCA_964585075.1 uncultured Rhodobacterales bacterium | reverse complement strand
CCTCGTGCGCGCCGCCCGCCGCGAGGGCGCGACGATCCTCGAGGGGCATCGCGCCACCGCCTTCCTCGGCGCCGGAACGGACGACGATCCGCTGCGCGGGCTCACCTGCCTGACGCCCGAGGGCGACGAGGTGAAGATCGAGGCCGACATCGTGGTCGGCGCCGACGGTGTGAACTCCACCCTCGCGCGCCACATCGGGCTCGACCGCGAGAAGGTCATGCCCACCGAGACGATGCTCTACTACGCCTACTGGACGGGCGTGGACACCCGCAACACGCAGGACTTCTTCTTCGAGTGCCCGTGGATCTGCGCCCATTTCCCCGCCGACGACGGCCATCACGTCATCACGATGAACGGCCCGGCCGAGGCACGGAAGGAGATGGGAGACCTGCAGACCTTCTACCTCGACAGGATCATGTCGATCCCGGCGCTGGCCGCCCGCCTGGAGAACGCCGAGCAAGTGAGCCGCGTCACCGGCACCACGCGGCTTGACGGCTTCTACCGGCAGCATACTGGCGCGGGCTGGGCTCTGGTCGGCGACGCGGCCCACTTCAAGCACCCCGCATCGGCCCAGGGCATCTGCGACGCGCTTCACGCCGCCGAAGTGCTGGCCGAGGGCATCGGGGCGGGCGACTGGGCGACCTCCTACCCGGCATGGCGCGAAGAGGAGAGCCCGGAGCTCTACGCATTCTGCAAGCATCTGCGCGAGGCACCGTCGGACGAAGCGATGCGCGTGGTGATGGACGCCTTCATCAAGGACGCGCAGCTGGCGCGGAAGATGGTCGATGTCTGGGCGCGCTCGTCGCGGCCCTGGACCGACGTGATCCCCCATGTGCCCGGAATGGAGCAGGTGACCGGCTTCTCCGTCGAGAGCGTGCTGGCGGAGTTCGCCGGCAACACGCGCCCGGCCGCGCCCAAGCCCCGGGCGATCGCCGCGGAATGACCGAGGCCGACGACCTCACCCCGGCGGACCGCGAGGCGGTCGACCGGATTCTCGCCTGCCGCCCGGTGCTCGCCGGCCTGGAGACGGCGCGCGAGGCGCTCGGGCTGGGGGAGGGCGCGCTCGGCCACGCCGGCCCGCCCTTCCGCATGCGCGACGAGATCCCGGCGGTGGTGCTGGGCGCGCTGGCCGGTGCGGCCGTGCACGAGGGCTGGGCGGGCAGCATCGCGCAGGCCCGCGAGATGGTGCTGTCGGGCCAGATCGCGCTGCATGCCAACCACGACCTCGGCACGGTCTCGCCCATGGCGGGCGTCGTCCGCCCCTCGCAGCCCTTGATGCGCGTTGAGAACGCCGATGGCGAGGGAATCACATGGGCCACCTTCGCCGAGGCGGGCCGCCGCGCCCTGCGCTTCGGCGTCTACGACGCGGCCGCCGCCGAGGGGCTGCGCCACGTCGATACCGTGATCGCACCCGCCATCGCCGCGGCCATGCCCGGGAGTGGCCTGCCCGTCTGGCCGCTCGTCGCCCACGGTCTGACCCTGGGCGACGACACCCACCAGCGCAACATCGGCGGCATGGCGGCCTTTCTCGCCGCGCTGCCCGACCTGCCGAACGACGTGCGCGCCTGGCTGACCGGCGTGCCGCAG
The DNA here is from genome assembly GCA_964585075.1 of uncultured Rhodobacterales bacterium. GTDB lineage: Bacteria > Pseudomonadota > Alphaproteobacteria > Rhodobacterales > Rhodobacteraceae > Rhodosalinus. The sequence continues at coordinate 1,421 of CAZPCU010000240.1, read as the reverse complement.
CATTTCCTCAACTACGCGATGGCCGCGGCCAAGCTCTGCCTCGACCGCGCCTCGGGGGTGCCGGGCGCCCGCATCGTCACCGCGCTCACCCGCAACGGCGTCGACTGCGCGATCCGCGTGGCCGGAACGGGCGATGCGTGGCACCGTGCGCCCGCGTCCCATCCCGTGGGCGGCTTCTTCGAGGGCTTCGGTCAGGCAGACGCGCAGCCCGATCTGGGAGACAGCGCCATCGTCGAAACCTTCGGGCTGGGCGGCTGCACGGCGCATACCTCGCCCGAGATCGCCCGAACCATGGGCCGCGACTGGACCGAGGCGCGAAGCGAAGGTGCGCGGATGCGTGCCCTCTTCGCCGCCCGCTCCCCCCATTTCGATCCCGCGCTCGCCGGGCCGGAGGGCCTCGGCGCGGGCCTGCACGCCGCCCGCGCCGCAGAGGCCGGCGGGGTGCGCATCCACACCGGCATCGCCCACCGGGACGGGGCGACGGGCTGGATCGGTATCGGCGTCGCCCGGGCGCCGGCAGCCTGCTTCGAGGCGGCGCTCGCCGCCCTCGCCGAGACCAGAGAAACGGAGGTGACATGACCGCCCAGGCCGCCATCCAGGCTCCGGCCACAGACGCCGAGACCGCCCCACCGCCCGCGCCGCCGCGCGTCGCGCCGCCCCCGCCGCTCGTCCGGCGCGTCGCCGCCCGCTTCGGCACGCCGCTCTCCTTCTTGTTCGCGTGGGCCGTGCTGCTGGGGCTTTGGGAGCTCGGCGCCGCCGCGGGCTGGTTTTCCGACCGCATCCTGCCGCCTCCGTCGCAAACGGTTCCCTTCCTGCTCGCAGGAGAGGCGACGGTCGGCTTCGGCACCCAGCGCACCGGGCTCATGGAGGCGATCGGCGTGACGCTGGTGCGCATCTCGGTCGGGCTCGTCCTCGGCCTCGCGGCGGCCATCGGCGTGGCCTTCCTGATCCTTCAGGTGAAGCTCTTGCGCGCGCTCGTGCTGCCCATCGTCCAGTCCATCGCGCCGATCTCTCCGGTCGCCTGGGTGCCCTTCGCCATCGCCATCGTCGGCATCGGCGACCCGGCGGCGATCTTCGTGGTGTTCATGGCGATCTTCGGATCGATGTGCTGCGCCGCCGTCGCCGCCTTCGACTCCGTCCCGCAGGAATACAGGAAGGTCGCCCGCTCGCTCGGCGCGGGCACCGCCGAGATGTGGCGCACGGTGCTGCTGCCTGCCGCCGCGCCCTCGCTGATGACGATGGTGCGCATGAGCTTCTTCGCGGCGTGGATGGCGGTGCTCGCCGGGGAGATGGCCGGGATCAATTCCGGGCTCGGCCACCTGATCATCATGGGCCAGCAGATGTACAACATGAAACTCGTCATGGTCGGCATCATCGCCATCGGCGTCGTGGGCTTCGCGCTCGACCGGCTGCTTCTGCTC
>CAZPCU010000239.1:0-3882 GCA_964585075.1 uncultured Rhodobacterales bacterium | reverse complement strand
TATTAGAGACCTTGCATCAGGTTTATAATATCAACTTTTTAGAGAATCAACTGCGAAGCTCTTGGCGTTCCGGTTGATGGTGGAGCAGACCATCAGCCCGCCGGGCTTCAGGAGCCGCTGGCAGGCCGCGAGATAGGCCGCGGGATCGGTGACGTGCTCCACGACTTCCATGTTGAGCACCACGTCGAACCGCTCGCCCGCCGCCGCGAGGCTCTCGGCCGTGTCGTGCCGGTAGTCGATCTCCAGCCCAGACTGCCGGGCATGCGCCTCGGCCACGGGTATGTTGCGCGCGGCGGCGTCCACGCCCACCACGTCGGCGCCGAGACGCGCCATGGGCTCGCAGAGCAGCCCGCCGCCGCAGCCGATGTCGAGCAGCCGCAGGCCCTCGAACGGCCGCTCGGCGGAGAGGTCTCGGGCGAACTCCCCGGCGATCTGGGTGGTGATGTAGTCGAGCCGGCAGGGGTTCAGCATGTGCAGCGGCTTGAACTTGCCGTCGGGGTTCCACCATTCGGCGGCCATCGCCTCGAACTTGGCGATCTCGTCGGCGTCCACGGTGGTCTGGGCGGCCTGCATGGCGATCTCCCTATGGTCATTCGGGTCCGCCCGATCATATAGTTCGCCCATGGACAAGTTCCCGGGCACAAGTCGCGCGGCGCCGCATCTCTATCCACCCATCGACCCCTATGACCAGCGGATGATGGAGGTGGGAGACGGCCACAGCATCTACGTGGAACAGTGCGGAACGCCGGACGGGATCCCGGTGGTGGTGCTGCACGGGGGGCCGGGGGGCGGCTGCAGCCCGGCCATGCGGCGCTACTTCGATCCCGAACGCTACCGCGTCGTGCTCTTCGACCAGCGCGGCTGCGGCCGGTCGCGGCCCCATGCCAGCGTCGAGGCCAACACCACCTGGCATCTCGTGGCCGACATCGAGCGCATCCGCGAGGCGCTGGGCATCGACAGCTGGGTGGTCTTCGGCGGCTCCTGGGGCGCGACGCTGGCGCTGATCTACGCGCAGGCCCATCCCGAGCGCGCCCGCCACCTGGTTCTCCGGGGCGTCTTCCTGATGACCAGGGCCGAGCTCGACTGGTTCTACGGCGGCGGCGCGGGGCTTTTCTGGCCGGAGACCTGGGCGCGCTTCGTGGAGCCCATCCCGGAGGACGAGCGCGACGACCTGATCGGCGCCTATCACAGGCGGCTCTTCAGCGGGGATCTCCGGATCGAGACCAGGTATGCCCGCGCCTGGACCGCCTGGGAAAACGCGCTCGCCTCGGTGTCGAGCAACGGCGGCGGCGGCGAGGCGCCGGGCGACTACGCGCGCGCCTTCGCGCGGCTCGAGAATCACTATTTCCGGAACGCGGGCTTTCTCGAGGAGGACGGGCAGATCCTCGAGCGAATCGACCGAATCGCGGGCATCGGCGCCCATATCGTGCAGGGCCGCTACGACATGATCTGCCCTCCGCGCCGCGCCTGGGAGCTCTCGGAGGCCTGGCCCTCCGCCGAGCTGCGTCTCGTGCGGAACGCCGGCCACGCGCTCTCCGAGCCCGGCATCAGCGCCGAGCTCGTGCGCGTGATGGACGCGCTCGCCGCCGGCGTCCGGCCGGGCCTGCGCCGTCAGAGGACGTAACGGCTGAGATCGCTCTGGCGGGTGAGCTCGCCGAGATGGCGCTCGACGAAGGCCGCATCCACGGTGATGCTTTCACCGGCGCGGTCGGGCGCCGTGAAGGACAGCTCCTCGAAGACACGCTCCATCACGGTGTAGAGCCGCCGTGCCCCGATGTTCTCGACGCTCTGGTTGACCTCGGCCGCGATCCGGGCCAGCGCGGCGATGCCCTCGTCGGTGAAGGCGACCTCCACGGCCTCCGTCTCCATGAGCGCGGCGTATTGCCGCGTCAGCGCGTTGTCCGTTTCGGTCAGGATGCGCACGAAATCCCCTTCCGTGAGGTCGCGCAGCGTCACCCGGATCGGAAGCCGCCCCTGGAGCTCGGGCAGGAGGTCCGAGGGCTTGGCGATGTGGAACGCGCCCGAGGCGATGAAGAGGATGTGATCCGTCTTCACCGGCCCGTGCTTGGTGGAAACGGTGGTGCCCTCGATGAGCGGCAGGAGATCGCGCTGCACGCCCTCGCGGCTCACGTCCGCGCCGCGGGTTTCGGCGCGGGCGCAGACCTTGTCGATCTCGTCGAGGAAGACGATCCCGTTCTCCTCCACCGCCTCGCGGGCACGGCGGGTGACGGTCTCGTCGTCGAGAAGCTTGTCGGCCTCTTCCGACACGAGGACCTCGTAGCTGTCGGCCACCGTCATGCGCTTGCGCACCGTCCGCCCGCCGAAGGCCTTGCCGAAGATGTCGCCGAGGTTGACGCCCATCTGGGCGCCGGGCTGGCCGGGCATCTCGAAGGCCGGGAAGGGGGAGGCGGTGTCGGCGATGTCGAGCTCGATCTCGGTGTCGTCGAGCTCTCCGGCGCGGAGCTTGCGGCGGAACATCTCGCGGGTTCCCTCGCGGGCGTTCTCGCCGGCGAGCGCGGCGATCACGCGGTCCTCGGCGGCGGCGTGGGCGGCGGCCTTCACCTCTTCGCGCATGTGCTCGCGGGTCATGGCGAGGGCGGCGTCCATGAGATCGCGCACGATCTGCTCCACGTCGCGGCCGACATAGCCCACCTCGGTGAACTTCGTGGCCTCCACCTTGACGAAGGGCGCGCGGGCGAGCTTCGCCAGCCGCCGGCTGATCTCGGTCTTGCCGACGCCGGTCGGGCCGATCATCAGGATGTTCTTGGGATAGACCTCCTCGCGGAGATCGGGGCCCAGCTGGCGGCGGCGCCAGCGGTTGCGGAGCGCCACCGCGACCGCGCGCTTTGCCTCGCTCTGGCCGATGATGAAGCGGTCGAGCTCGGAGACGATTTCACGGGGGGTGAGGTCTGTCATGGCGGGGTCGGCCTCCGGAAGCGGGCGGCGACGCGCCTGGAGGCGCGTCGGAAGGGCATGGAACCACCCTTCACCCGGCGATGGTTTCTACCGTCAGGTTTCCGTTCGTGTAGACGCAGATGTCGGCGGCGATGGCCATCGCGTGGCGGGCCACCGTCTCGGCGTCCATGTCGGTTTCCATGAGCCCGCGCGCGGCGGCGAGCGCGTAGTTCCCGCCCGAGCCGATCGCGGCCACGTCGTGCTCGGGCTCGAGCACGTCGCCCGCGCCGGTGACGACGAAGAGCTGGGCGCCGTCCGAGACGATCAGCATCGCCTCCAGCTTCTGGAGATACTTGTCCGTCCGCCAATCCTTGGCGAGCTCGACGCAGGCGCGCTGGAGCTGTCCGGGCGTCGCCTCGAGCTTCGTCTCCAGCCGTTCGAGCAGGGTGAAGGCGTCGGCGGTGGAGCCGGCGAAGCCTGCCACCACCTCGCGCCCGCCGGGCGCGAGGCGCCGCACCTTGCGCGCCGTCCCCTTGATCACGGTGTCCCCGAGGCTCACCTGACCGTCCCCCGCGACGACGACCTTGCCGCCGCGGCGCACCGCGAGGATCGTCGTGCCGTGCCAGCCCGGTCCGTCGCTCATCTGGGCCTCCCGTCCGTCGCTGCCCTGCGCCGGGCGCCAAAGCAAAGGGGCGCCGCGCGGGCGCCCCCTCAAGCACCCGGTGCGAAAACGCTCAGATCGACTCCTCGATCCAGCTTTGCAGGGCGGCCTTGGGCGCGGCGCCGGCGCGGTTGGAGATCACCTGGCCGTCCTTGAAGATGAAGAGCGCGGGGATGCCGCGCACGCCCATGGAGGCCGCGGTGTTGGGGTACTTGTCCACGTCCACCTTGGCGACCTTGATCTTGCCGGACATCTCCTCGGCGAGTTCCTCCAGCGCCGGGCCGATCTGCTTGCAGGGCCCGCACCACTCGGCCCAGAAATCCACC
>CAZPCU010000238.1:0-3888 GCA_964585075.1 uncultured Rhodobacterales bacterium | reverse complement strand
CCTTCGGCATTCAATGCGCCGCTGTCGAATTCCGGCACCTCGTCGCCAAAGCTCTTGCGGTTCGACGCGGTGAGATAGTCGATGGCGCGCACGATGCCCGCCGCCCCCGAACCCGGCCCGCCGAGATCGCGCGACTTGTAGACGCCGGTGGCGATTAGCACGGCGTCGTGCTGCGCGCGGATCTCCTCGAAGGACATGTCCGGGCCCACGTCGCAGTTCAGGACGAAGCGCACGCCGCCGTCCTCGAGCTGCTCGTTGCGGCGCATGACGACGTCCTTCTCGAGCTTGAAACCCGGGATCCCGTAGGTCATGAGCCCGCCGGCGCGGTCGTAACGGTCGTAGACGGTGACCTGCACGCCCGCGCGGCGCAGCACGTCCGCGGCGGCGAGGCCGCCTGACCCGGCGCCGATGATGCCCACGCTTTCGGGGCGCTCGCGCGCGGGGCGGATGGGCTGGACCCAGCCCTCTTCCCAGGCCGTGTCGGTGATGTATTTCTCGACGGCTCCGATGGTCACTGTGCCGTGGCCGGACTTCTCGATGACGCAGTTGCCTTCGCAAAGACGGTCCTGCGGGCAGATCCGGCCGCAGATCTCGGGGAAGGTATTGGTGGCCTGGCTGAGCTCGTAGGCCTCCCGAAGCCGGCCCTCGGCGGTCAGCTTGAGCCAGTCGGGAATGTTGTTGTGCAGCGGGCAGTGCGACTGGCAGTAGGGCACGCCGCACTGGCTGCAGCGCGCGGCCTGCTCGCGCGCCTTCTCGGCCGCGTATTCCGCGTAGATCTCGTGGAAGTCGTGCGTGCGCACCTTCGCGTCCCGCTTCTCGGGCATGGCCCGTTCCACGGTCACGAACTTCAGCATCTGCTGCTCCGACATCGCGCGCTCCTCCAAGCCTTTGCCCCGCCGGGTGTGCATATATCAGGGTGGCGGCAAAGAAAAGTCATAATAGCTGACATTTATAGCGCCGATACAATCTCATCGCAGACCAGCAATGCCGCATTGCCGAAAAAATAGGTTATGATCCGGACATAATTATTGGCTTTCCTTTACCTGTCGGCCACTTATACCGGGGTCAGCGTCGCCAGAGCGGACCCGCGCCATGACTCTGCTGCATCTCCTCATCGTCGCGGTCGTGCAGGGCGTGACGGAGTTCCTGCCGATTTCCTCGTCGGGTCACCTGATTCTCCTGCCCGCGCTGACCGGCATGGAGGACCAGGGGCAGGTGGTGGACGTGGCCGTGCATGTCGGCACGCTGGGCGCGGTCATGCTCTACTTCTGGCCGGACGTGCGGAGCGCGATCCTCGGGTTGCCCCGCCTGCTTCGGGGCCGCGCCGACACGGCGGGCGCGCGCCTCGCGCTGCTGCTCCTCGTCGCCACCGTGCCGGTCATCATCGCGGGACTCGCGCTCAAGCTCTCGGGCCTCGACGAGGCGATGCGCTCGGTGGCGGTGATCGGCTGGACGATGCTGGGCTTCGGCGTGGTGCTCTGGATCGCCGACCGCTTCGCGCCCGCCCGGCGCGAGGCCGAGGACTGGTCCATGCGCCATGCCTGGACGCTCGGGCTCTGGCAGGCCGTGGCGCTCATCCCCGGCACCTCGCGCGCGGGCATCTGCATCACCGGGGCGCGCTTCCTCGGCTATTCGCGCCACGGCGCGGCGAAAATCGCCATGCTCATGTCGATCCCCACCATCGCCGCGTCGGGCGCGCTCCTGGCCGCCGAGGTCGCGGCCACCGCCGATGTGGAGGCGGCGCGAAACGGCGCCATCGCCGCCGCCTTCGCCTTCGTCTCCGCCCTCGCGGCGCTCGCGCTGATGATGCGCCTGCTGCGCTCGGTGAGCTTCACGCCCTACGTGATCTACCGGATCGTGCTCGGGGCGGGGCTTCTCGTCTGGGCCTATGCCTGAGCGCGCGGCGCGTCAGACGCGCATCGGCATCACCACGTAGATCGCCGAACTGTCGTCGCCCTCGCGCATCAGCGTCGGATCGCCCGAGGAGTTGAACAGGAACACCGCGTTCTCGCGGTCCACCTGGCCCGCGATCTCGAGGAGATACTTCGCGTTGAAACCGATCTCGAGGCGTTCGTCGGCGTAGGCGACGCCGAGCTCGTACTCGGCCGCGCCGCTGTCGGGCGCGTTGACCGAGAGCACCAGCCGGTCCTCGTCGAGCTGCATCTTCACCGCGCGCGAGCGCTCCGAACTCACGGTGGCGACCAGGTCGACAGCATGGGCGAAGTCGGACGCGTCCACCTCCAGCCGCCGGGTGTTTCCCTGGGGAATGACGCGCGCGTAATCGGGGAAGGTGCCGTCGATCACCTTCGAGGTGAGCGTGATGTCGGGCGTCGCGAAGCGCACCTTCGTCTCCGAGACCGAGACGGCGATCTCGGCGTCGTCGTCGTCGAGCAGCTTGCGCAGTTCTCCCACCGTCTTGCGCGGCACGATCACGCCGGGCATGTCCTCCGCCCCGTCCGGCAGCGGCGCGTCGATCCGGGCGAGGCGGTGACCGTCGGTCGCCACGCAGCGCAGCACCGGCCCGTCCTCGGCCTCGGCCACGTGCATGTAGACGCCGTTCAGATAGTAGCGCGTCTCCTCGGTGGAGATGGCGAACTTCGACTTGTCGAAGAGGCGGCGGAGCACCGGGGCGGGCGCGGCGAAGTTGGCGGTGTATTCCGAGGAGGCCATGACGGGGAAGTCCTCCTTCGGCAGGGTGGCGAGCGAGAAGCGCGAGCGCCCCGCCTCCACCTCGAGCCGGCCGGAGGCGCCGTCGTCGCTCAGGGTGACGAGCGCGCCGTCGGGCAGCTTGCGGACGATCTCGTGCAGCGTGACGGCGCTCACCGTCGTGGCGCCCGGCCGCTGCACCTGCGCCGGGGCGCGGTCCACCACCTCGATGTCGAGATCCGTGGCGCGGAACTTCGCCTCGTCGCCCTCGGCCTCGATCAGCACGTTGCCGAGGATCGGGATCGTGTTGCGCCGCTCCACCACCGACTGCGCCTGGGCGACAGCCTTGAGTAGCGTGCCCCGCTCGATGCTGATCTTCATGCCCCAATCCCTCCGCTCAGCCGGGACGGAAACGCTATCCGTTTCTCTCGCCCGCTCAAGTCCGTTGTGAGGTTCTCCGCCGGATCGCGGACTCCGTCAAGGGCACCGGCCCGTAATACGCGGGCGGCGTGCCGCAATTGCCGCCGCGCCGGCGTCGCACTGTCGTTTCGGTGAAGGTCACGCGCCCGACCCGTCAGGCCGCACCGCCCCCCGCACGCGCCGAGAACTCAGGACTCGAGCGCGCGCTGCAGGATCTCCACGTCCTCGGCGATCTGCGCATCGGAGGATTTCAGCTGCTCGATGCGGCGGACGCCGTGCATCACGGTGGTGTGGTCGCGCCCGCCGAAGCGGCGGCCGATGTCGGGCAGGGAGCGGCTGGTCAGCTGCTTGGCGAGATACATCGCCACCTGCCGCGGCCGGGCGTAGCTCCGCACGCGCTTGGGCCCAAGGAGGTCGCTCAGCCGGATGTTGTAGTGCTCCGACACCTTGCGCTGGATCTCCTCGATCGTGACCTTGCGCTCGGACACGCGCAGCACGTCTGCAAGGCTGTCCTGGGTGAGTTCCATGTCGATCGGGCGGCCGACAAGCGAGGCCACCGCGAAAAGCCGCGTGAGCGCGCCCTCTAGCACGCGGACATTGGTCGAGATCCTGAGCGCGAGGAACTCCAGAACGCCGGGCTCGATCCGGAGCCAGGAGCGCAGGTTCGTGTCGCCGAGGTTCACGACCACCGCAAGCGTGCGGCCGTCCGGGCGGCGGTACAGACTGACGTGCAGGTCGGCACCGGCAATCGCGGCCGGGGTGTCCGCCTTGAAATAGGGGAAGTACTGCGTGTCGCCGATGCCGAACGTGCGGTCGATCGTC
>CAZPCU010000237.1:0-3900 GCA_964585075.1 uncultured Rhodobacterales bacterium | reverse complement strand
GACGGCGGTCTTCAAGAACTCCGCGATCAACAGCAACGTCGTCAGCGATCCGGTGAGTGCCGTCGGCGGCGGACTGCACCGGTATGCTCAATCCGCCAACTCCGGCGTCATCCTGTCCCAGTTCTGGCGCGGCATGGCCGACGCACTTGAGGACCGGAGCGTCCTTGACGCCAACGCGCTCGCCGACGCGCTCGGCCAGAGCGGGATGACGCCCGAGATCAGCGACGCCCGCAAGTTCGCCGCGCCGCTCGACCCGGGCGCGGTGCACCAGGGCGCGGCGCTCGAGGTGCGCCCGCTGGACTGGGGGCCGCTCGACGCGCTGGTGGCCGCGGCGCCGCAGCCGGCGCGGGTGGTGGCGCTCGACCGGGTGACGGACCCGCACAACGCCGGCGCGATCCTGCGCTCGGCGGAGGTGTTCGGCGCGGCGGCGGTGATCGCGCCGCGCCACCATTCCGCGCCCGAGACAGGCGCGCTCGCCAAGACCGCGAGCGGCGCGCTCGAGCGCCAGCCCTATCTCCGCGTCCGCAACCTCGCCGACACGCTGGAGGAACTCCGCCACATGGGCTTCGCGGTGATCGGGCTCGACGGCGCGGGGGAGGTGACGGTGGGCGAGGCGCTCGCGGCGCATCGCGACCTGCCCGTGGCGCTCGTGCTCGGGGCGGAAGGGCCGGGGCTGCGCCCGCGCACCCGCGCCGGCTGCGATGCGCTTGTGCGCATCCCGGCGGCGGGGGGCTTCGGGTCGCTCAACGTCTCCAACGCCGCCGCTGTCGCCCTATATGCGTCACGACACCCGTGACGCCGGAGATCTCCATGCCGCACGCCACCAAGATCGCCACCTGCACCTATTGCGGCACGCGCGCCGCGCTGGTCCTGCGCGGGCGCGAGCGCCACGAACTCTCCTGCGCGGCCTGCGGCGCGCCGCTTCACGACCTGAAGATGCTGCGGGCTGACGCGGTGGACGCCGAGGCGCACCGGCCCGCCGGTCCCGCGCGCCCCGCGCCGCGCCCGCCGGGCGGGCGGGGGGTGACGCCGCCCGCGCACTGGGAGCGGATGCGCGACGGAAACGACGACCATTCCCGGCGCAGGAAGAAGTCCCGGCGCAAGCCGCGCAAGCGGAAGGGGCTGATGCGCAAGGCGCTGGAAGAGGCCTTCGACGTGCTGGAGGACATCTTCGACTGAGCGTGGCGGGCCGGGCGCCGGCTCTGGCCAAAGAGCGGCCGGTCCACTAAGTCCGGCCCAGACAACGGAGGCTGCCCATGAGCTATGAAAGAGCCGGCCCGGTCGAGCAGGCGTGGGGCGATGCCATCTCCTCGATCGAGGAGATCATCGAGGCCGCGCGCAACGGGCGCATGTTCATCCTCGTCGACCACGAGGAGCGGGAGAACGAGGGCGACCTCGTGATCCCCGCGCAGATGGCGACGCCGGACGCGATCAACTTCATGGCAACGCACGGGCGCGGGCTCATCTGCCTCGCGCTCACGCCCGACCGGGTGGACGCGCTGGGCCTCTCGCTGATGTCGCAACAGAACTCCTCGCGCCACGAGACCGCCTTCACCGTCTCCATCGAGGCGCGCGAGGGCGTGACGACGGGCATCTCGGCCGCCGACCGGGCGCGCACCATCGCCGTGGCGATCGACGCGGCCCGCGGCGCGGAGGACATCGCCACGCCCGGCCACGTCTTCCCGCTGCGCGCCCGCGAGGGCGGCGTGCTCGTGCGGGCCGGCCACACCGAGGCGGCGGTGGACGTCGCGCGGCTGGCGGGGCTCAACCCCTCGGGGGTCATCTGCGAGATCATGAACGAGGACGGCAGCATGGCGCGCCTGCCCGAGCTCGTGGCCTTCGCCCAGCGCCACGGGCTCAAGATCGGCACGATCTCCGACCTCATCGCCTACCGCCGCCGGCACGACAACCTCGTCCGCGTGGTGCGCGAGGACACGATCACCTCCGAGTTCGGCGGCGAGTGGCGGATGCGCGTCTACACCGACGAGGCGCATGGCGACGAGCACATCGTCCTCACCAAGGGCGACGTCTCGGGCGAGGCGCCGGTGCTCGTCCGGATGCACGCGCTCGATCCGATGCTCGACGTGGTGGGCGCGGGGCCCGGGGGCCGCGTCAGCGAGTTCGGCCGCGCCATGACCATCGTCGCGCGCGAGGGACGGGGGGTCGTGGTGCTCTTGCGCGACACCGAGATGAAGCTGACCCCGGGGGAGGGCGCCTCGCCGCGGACTCTCCGGCAATACGGGCTCGGCGCGCAGATCCTGTCCTCGCTCGGCCTCTCGAAGCTCGAGCTCCTGACCAACTCGCCGACGCCGCGGGTGGTGGGGCTCGAAGCCTACGGGCTCGAGATCGTGGGCACGCGCCCCATCGGGGAGGACGGCTGATGGCGGGGCAGGAGACCCATTACACGCTGCCCCGGCCCGAGTTCGACCGGCCGGTGAAGCTGCTTCTCGTCGTCGCGCCCTTCTACCGCGACATCGCGGACGGGCTGATCGCGGGGGCGCGGGCCGAGCTGGAGGCGGCGGGTGCCGGCCACGATCTGATCGAGGTGCCCGGCGCGCTCGAGATCCCGCCGGCCGTCGCGCTCGCCGAGCGGCTTTCCAACTTCGACGGTTACGTGGCCCTCGGCTGCGTGATCCGGGGCGAGACCACCCACTACGAGACGGTCTGCAACGACAGCTCGCGCGGGCTCATGCTCCTCGGCCTTCAGGGCGCCTGCATCGGCAACGGCATCCTCACGGTCGAGACCCGCGCGCAGGCGGAACTCCGCGCCGATCCGGACGGCCAGGACAAGGGCGGAGGCGCCGCGGCGGCGGCCTTGCATCTCGTCGCGCTCGCCCGTAAGTGGGGCGGCCAGCGCAAGGGGGTGGGATTCCGCCCCGCTTCGAAAGAGTTCCGCCTGGCAGCCGGGCAGGACAAGGAAGGCTCCTCCACCGCATGACCGCAGACGCCGCGCCAAGGGCCGCCTCGGCCCGCCAGATGAAATCCGCCGCCCGTCTCTACGCGGTGCAGGCGCTCTTCCAGATGGAAGCGTCGGGGCAGGACACCGAGGCGGTGATCCGGGAATTTCTCGACCACCGGTTCGGCGCGGTCTACGAGGGCGAGGAGATGGCAGAGGGCGATCCCGACCATTTCCGCGCGGTCGTCGAGCAGGCCGTCAACTGGCAGGCGAAGATCGACCAGATGACCGACCGCGCGCTGGTGGCGAGATGGCCCATCGCCCGCATCGACCCGACGCTCCGCGCACTGTTCCGCGCCGCCGGGGCGGAGCTCGTGACCTCCGACACGCCGCCCAGGGTCGCCATCGTGGAGTATGTCGAGGTGGCGCGCGCCTTCTTCCCGGAAGGCAAGGAGGCAGCCTTCGTGAACGCCGTCCTGGACCACATGGCGCGGGAGGCGCGGCCCGAGGCGTTTTGACGCCGATGCCGCGCGGCGGGCGAGATGGGGGTTTTCCTCGTCTCTCGCATCGCTACATTGATTGGGACACGGCAAGGAGATCGACATGCCCAACCTCATCCGTCTCTACATCACGCAGGTGGCGATCGGCTTCGCGGTCTCGGCGGCCTTCGTGGCCATGCTGCTCTGGTTCAATGTCGCCAATCTCTGGCACCTGGTCACGCATGACCCGGCCGGTCCGCTCGCGGTGCTGCTGCTCTGGGTCTTCAACGGGATCGTGTTCTCGGGCGTCCAGTTCGGGATCTCGGTGATGCGCATGGCCGAGCGCGACGATCCGCCTTCGGGCGGCGGAAGCGCGCCGGAATACGCCACCCTTCCGGTGCGCGTGGACGAGGGTGCGCGCCGCGGCTGACCGGCCACCCGCGAAGACGAAACGGAAAAGGCCGCGCCCGCCCGGGCGCGGCCTTCTTCTTTCCCCGGCCTGGCGGAGCCGGCGGCATCGGCCTC
>CAZPCU010000236.1:0-3905 GCA_964585075.1 uncultured Rhodobacterales bacterium | reverse complement strand
TTGCCCGAGCGCGTCTTGGGCAGGCCCGGGGCCCACTGGATCAGGTCGGGCTTGGCGATCGGCCCGATTTCCTGGCGCACCCAGTCGCGGAGCTCCTTGCGCAACTCGTCCGTGGGCTCGACGTCGTTCATCAGCGTGATGTAGCAGTAGATGCCCTGACCCTTGATCGGGTGCGGGTATCCCACGACGGCGGCCTCGGCCACCTTCGCGTGCGCGACCAGCGCGGACTCCACCTCTGCCGTGCCCATCCGGTGACCGGAGACGTTGATCACGTCGTCCACGCGGCCCGTGATCCAGTAATCGCCGTCGGCGTCCCGGCGGCAGCCGTCGCCGGTGAAGTAGTGACCTTGTACTGCTGGAAATAGGTCGCCTCGAACCGCTTGTGATCGCCCCAGACGGTGCGCATCTGGCCCGGCCAGCTGTCCTTCAGCGCGAGCACGCCTTCGGCCGGCAGATCGTGGATCTCCTCGCCCGACTGCGGGTCGAGCACCACGGGCTGCACGCCGAAGAACGGCTTCATGGCCGAGCCCGGCTTCGTGGCATGGGCGCCGGGCAGCGGGGTGATGAGGTGGCCGCCCGTCTCCGTCTGCCACCAGGTATCCACGATCGGGCATTTCCCCTTGCCCACCACCGTGTTGTACCAGTTCCAGGCTTCCGGGTTGATGGGCTCGCCCACCGTGCCCAGGATGCGCAGGGAGGAGAGATCGCATTTCGTGACGTGCTCGTCGCCCTGGCCCATGAGCGCGCGGATGGCCGTGGGCGCGGTGTAGAACTGGTTCACCTTGTGCTTCTCGCAGACCTTCCAGAAGCGGCTGGCGTCGGGATATGTGGGCACGCCCTCGAACATCAGCGTCGTCGCGCCGTTCGCCAGCGGGCCGTAGACGATGTAGCTGTGCCCGGTGACCCAGCCCACATCCGCGGTGCACCAGTAGATGTCGCCCTCGTGATAGTCGAAGGTGATCTGGTGCGTCATCGCCGCGTAGGCGAGATATCCGCCGGAGGTGTGCACCACGCCCTTGGGTTGGCCGGTGGAGCCGCTCGTGTAAAGGATGAAGAGCGGGTGCTCCGCGCCGACTTCCTCGGGCGGACAGTCGTCGGAGACCTTCTCCGCCTCCTCGTGCCACCAGTAGTCGCCCGCGCGCCGCCAGGCGATCTGGTCGCCGGTGCGTCGCACGACGAGGCACATCACGTCGTCGTAGTCGCGCAGCAGCGCCTGGTTCACGTTGTCCTTGAGCTTCGTGCGGCGCCCACCGCGCGGCGCGGTGTCGGCGGTGATGACGAGCTTGGCGTCGCAGCCGTTCACCCGGGCCGAGAGCGCGTCGGGCGAGAAGCCCGCGAACACGACGGAATGGATCGCGCCGATGCGCGCGCAGGCGAGCATGGCGTAGGCCGCCTCGGGGATCATGGGCAGGTAGATCACCACCCGGTCGCCCTTCTCGATGCCGAGCGCCTTGAGCACGTTCGCCATCTTGCAGACCTGCCGGTGCAGTTCCCGGTAGGTGATGTGCTGGGCGTCCTCGCCGGGCTCGTCCGGCTCCCAGATGATCGCCGTCTGGTCGCCGCGGGTCTCGAGATGGCGGTCGATGCAGTTTGCGGCGACGTTCAGCGTGCCGTCCTCGAACCACCTGATATGGACGTTGCCGAACTCGAAGTTCACGTCCTTGACCTTGGTGAAGGGCTTGATCCAGTCGATCCGCGAGGACGCTTCGCGTTTCCAGAAGCCCTCGGGGTCCGAGACGCTTTCAGCATACATCCTGTCGTAGGTTTCCGCGTCCACGTGAGCACGCGAAATCATGTCCGCGGAAGGCGGATGGGTGTCGGTCATTGCTCCTCCCCTCGTCTTTGCCGAGCCCGGAACCCGCCCCCGCAAGCAGCCAGAAAGGGGGCGGGCGATCTGGCTCAGATGGCCAGATACTCGGCGCGGAGCTCCTCGTTCTCGAGAACCTCCGCGGCACTACCGTCAAATACGATCGAACCGGTGTCAAGAATGACGGCCCGGTCTGCGAGCTGCAGCGCGCGCACCGCATTCTGCTCCACGAGGATCGTGGTCATCCCCTGCTCCTTCACGGTGTGGAGCGTGCGCTCGATCTCGTCCACGATCACGGGGGCGAGGCCCTCGTAGGGCTCGTCGAGAAGCAGAAGCTTGATGTCCCGCGCGAGCGCCCGGGCGATGGAGAGCATCTGCTGCTCCCCGCCCGAGAGGGTCACGCCCTCCTGCCGCCGCCGCTCTCCCAGGCGGGGGAAGAGCTCGTAGATCCGCTCGAGCGACCAACCGGCCGGCGGCGCGATCTGGGCGAGCTGCAGGTTTTCCTCGACCGTCAGGCCGGGGATGATCCGCCGATCCTCGGGGACGAGGCCGAGCCCGCCCGTGGTGGACGCCTCGTGGCTCCTCATCTTGTGAAGCGGCTGATGGTCGAGCCAGATCTCGCCGTAGGTCACCTGCGGGTCGTCGAGCCGCGCCAGCGCGCGCAGCGTCGTGGTCTTGCCCGCACCGTTGCGCCCGAGCAGCGCGAGGATCTCGCCCTCGTGCACGTTGAAGCTGATGCCCTGCACGATGTAGCTTTCGCCGTAATAGGCGTGCATGTCCCAGACCGAGAGGAAGGCAGGCGCCGTCTCGGCCATGTTGGCGTGTTTCGAGAAATCGGGCTTGACGTTCATGACAGCGTCTCCTTACGCGGCTTCGCCGAGATAGGCTTCCTGCACCTTCGGGTGGCCCTTGATCTTCTCGGGCACGTCCTCCACGAGCGGCGTTCCCTGCGCGAGCACGGTGATGCGCTCGGCGAGGCTGAAGACCACGTGCATGTCGTGCTCGATGATCACCATGGTGATGTCGCGCTTCTCCTTGATCTCCTTCAGGAGGTCGATGGTGTTGTTCGTGTCGGCGCGGCTCATGCCCGCGGTCGGCTCGTCGAGGAGCAGGAGGCGCGGCTCCTGCACGAGGCACATCGCCATCTCGAGGCGCCGCTTGTCGCCACGCGAGAGCGAGGCGGAGTGCATGTCCCGCTTCTCGGACATGTTCACGTCGTGCAGGATGTCCTCGGCCTTGGCGACGAGTTCGTGCTCGTCGAGCATGTGCTCGTAGGCGTGCATCCGGAACACCCCGTCACGCTTGGCGAAGCACGGGATCATGACGTTCTCGAACACCGTGAGGTCGCCGAAGATCTCGGGGGTCTGGAACACCCGGGCGATCCCCATCTGGTTGATCTCGAAGGGCTTGCGGCCGAGCACCGACTGGCCGTCGAACATCACCGAGCCGGTGTCGGGGATGAGCTTGCCGACGAGGCAGTTGAGCAGGGTGGACTTGCCCGCGCCGTTCGGCCCGATGATGGCGTGGACGGTGTTCTCCTGCACCGAGAGGTTCACGTCCGAAAGCGCCTTCAGGCCGCCGAAGCGCTTGTTCACGTCCTTGACGTCGAGGATTCCCATCTCTTTCGCTCCTCACTCGGCCACATGCGGCTGGGGCTTGGGGTGATGCTCGGGATCGTCGCCCGAACCCGCGGTCGTCTTCTTCTTGCGGCGGAAGAGCCGCGCGATGCGCTGGCCGCCTTCCACCAGCCCGCCGGGCAGGAAGATCACCACCAGCATGAAGATGATCCCGAGGGTCAGGTGCCAGCCCTTGCCGACGAAGGGGTAGATGATCGTCACGAGGAAGCTGTCGATGCCGTCCGGCATGAAGGCGAACCACTGTTCCAGCACACCCTTGTTGATCTTCGAGAGGATGTTCTCGAGATACTTGATCATGCCCGCGCCCAGCACCGGCCCGATCAGGGTGCCCGCGCCGCCGAGGATCGTCATCAGCACGACCTCGCCCGACGCCGTCCAGATCATCCGCTCCGCGCCGGCGAGCGGGTCCATGGCGACCATGAGGCCGCCCGCGAGGCCCGCGTACATGCCCGAGATCACGA
>CAZPCU010000235.1:3125-3931 GCA_964585075.1 uncultured Rhodobacterales bacterium | reverse complement strand
CCGCACGCTGCCCTTCGTCACCGCCGCTGCGTCGGACCTGCGCGAGCTCGAGGGCCCGGCGCGCGTGCTCGCGCGGGTCAAGGGCGGCACGCTTCTCCTCGACGAGATCGCGGATTTCGAGGACGAGGTGCAGGCGCGGATCGTGCGCATGATGGACGCGCCCGGCGAGCATGTGCCGCGCTTCATGGCCACCTCCCAGGCCGACCTCTCCGCCGCCATGGAGGAGGGCAAGCTGCGCCGCGATCTCTACTACCGGCTGAGCGGCGCGACTCTGCACGTCCCGGCGCTGCGCGAGCGCGTCGAGGACATCGCGCTTCTCGCCGAGCACTTCCTCGCCCGGGCCGAGCGCGAGGGCGCGCCGCGGCGCGTGTTTTCAGAGGAATCGCAAGAGCTTATCCGCGTCTACAGCTGGCCGGGCAACGTCCGCCAGCTGGAGAACGCGGTGCGCCGTCTGAGCCTGACCTCCCGTGCCGAGGAGATCACCCGCGGCGAGGTGGAGCAGGTTCTGGGCGACCAGCCGGGCACCGAGCCCGTGCTGCGCGGCAATGGCAACGACGGCGAGAAGCTCTCCGCCTCGGTGGCGCGGCATCTCAGGCGCTACTTCGACCTGCACGGCGCGATGCTGCCGCCCCCGGGGCTGTACCAGCGCGTCCTGCGCGAGGTGGAGGCGCCGCTCATAGAGATCGCCCTCGACGCCACCGGCGGCAACCAGGCCAAATGCGCCGATCTCCTCGGCATCAACCGGAACACGCTCCGCAAGAAGATCAACGACCTCGAGATTCGCGTGACACGCCGCCGCAAATTGA
>CAZPCU010000235.1:0-3115 GCA_964585075.1 uncultured Rhodobacterales bacterium | reverse complement strand
AGACCCGTGGCCCCGGCGCGGCAGCCTCGCTGCACGCTCCGGCAGGACCACAAGATGTGGCGGTGCGGTGCCCGCAGGGCGCCGGGAGCAGGCGAGGACAGTCGTGGCCTTTGGGGCACAACGCTTGAGTTGGAGCCGGATGAGCCGGCTGCGCCGGCAGCGCCGGGTTCAGAACGCCGCGACGCTCGGTCTGGTGATCCTCGGCCCGCTTCTCGCGCTCGCCACCTTCCTCGTGCTCGGCCCGTTCGACCAGGGCGCGGCCTCGCTCAGCCTGCGCCTCGTGCTGCTGGCGGACCTCGTCTACGTGCTCGTCGTCGCGGCGCTGGTGCTCCAGCGCGTCGCGCAGATGATCGCGGCGCGGCGGGCGCGCTCGGCGGGCTCGCGGCTGCATCTCCGCCTCACCGGCGTCTTCGCGCTGATGGCGCTCATCCCGGCGGTCAGCGTCGCGGTCTTCGCGGGGCTCACCGTGAACATCGGCCTCGAGGGGTGGTTCTCCGACAGGGTGCGCAGCGTGCTGGGCTCGAGCCTCGCCGCGGCGCAGGCCTACGAGGAAGAGCATCGCCAGGACCTCGCCGAGGACGCCACGGCGCTCGCCCGCTTCCTCGAATCCGACACCCGGCCGACCTTCATGATGAGCGACGGCGAGTTGCGCGTGCTGCTGGCGCAGGGACAGGCGCAGATCCAGCGCGGGCTGCGGGAAGCCTACGTGATCGACGGGGCGGCCGAGATCCGCGCCCGCGGCGAACGCTCCTATCTCTTCGACTACGAGGCGCCGGGCCGCGCGGTCTTCGAGCAGGCCGCCGAGGAGGGCGTGGCGATCATCGAGGACTGGGACAACAACGAGTTCCGCGCCCTCGTGCCCCTCGACCGCTTCGCCGACCGCTATCTCTACGTCAGCCGCGAGGTGGACGGCGAGCTTCTCAGCCTGCTCGACGAGACGCAGGAGACGGTGCGGCTCTACCAGCAGCTCGAGAGCGAGCGCGGCCGGGTGCTCTTCGAGTTCGGTCTTCTCTATCTCGGCTTCGCGGTCATCCTGATCCTCGCGGCGGTCTGGCTCGGGCTCTGGTTCGCCGAGCGGCTCTCGCGCCCGGTGGGGCGGCTCACGGGCGCCGCGCAACGCGTCGGCGCCGGCGACCTGGACGTGCAGGTGCGCGAGGAGGACGGCGACGACGAGATCGCGATGCTGGGGCGCTACTTCAACCAGATGACGCGCCAGCTCAAGATCCAGCGCGACAAGCTTCTCGACAACACGCGCCAGATCGAGCGGCGCCGGCGGCTCTTCGATTCCGTGCTGACCTCCGTCACCTCGGGGGTCGTCGGGCTAGACGC
Organism: uncultured Rhodobacterales bacterium; assembly: GCA_964585075.1. GTDB lineage: Bacteria > Pseudomonadota > Alphaproteobacteria > Rhodobacterales > Rhodobacteraceae > Rhodosalinus. The sequence continues at coordinate 1,786 of CAZPCU010000235.1, read as the reverse complement.
GTCGGGGCGGGTGGCCTTCGTGAACCGCTCCGCCGAGCGGTTGCTTGGCTGGGAGGAAAACCGCCGCCTCGTGCCGATCTCGGTGGCGGTGCCGGAATTCGGCGAGCTGTTCGAGCGCGTCCGCTCCGGGCGCTCCGCGGTGGCGCAGGACGAGGTTAAGGTCTCCCGCGGGGGGCGGCTCGAGAACCTCCTCGTGCGGATCGCGCCGCGGCGGCGCGAGGACGGGAGCCTGGAGGGCTACGTGGTGGCCTTCGACGACGTCACGGATCTCGTCGCGGCGCAGCGCCTCGCCGCCTGGGGCGACGTCGCGCGGCGCATCGCCCACGAGATCAAGAACCCGCTCACGCCGATCCAGCTCTCGGCAGAGCGCATCCGGCGCAAGTTCCGCAAGGGGCTGTCGGAGGAGGAGACCGCGCAGCTCGACGCCATGACCGAGGTCATCGTCCGCCAGACCGACGACTTGCGGCGCATCGTGGACGAGTTCTCCAGGTTCGCGCGGATGCCCGAGCCGGAGCGGCGCAGCGAGGACGTCGTGACGCTGGTCCGGGACGCGGCGCTCCTGCAGGAGGCGGGCCAGCCCGGCGTGCGCTTCGACATCGCGTTGCCCGAGGCGCCGCTCACGGCCGAGCTCGACGCGACCATGATCGGCCAGGCGCTTACCAATCTCATCAAGAACGCGGGCGAGGCGATCGAGACCCTGCAGGAGAAGGGCGCGCCCGACGGGCACGCGCCGGAGATCCGCGTTTCGCTCGCCGAGCGGGACGGCTGGGCGGAGATCCGAATCGCCGACAACGGCGTGGGGCTCCCGGAGGATCGGGCGCGGCTCTTCGAGCCCTACGTCACCACCCGAGAGAAGGGAACGGGCCTCGGCCTGCCCATCGTGAAGAAGATCATCGAGGAACATGGCGGCACGCTTGCGCTCGAGGATGCGCCGGCCTTCGCCGGCTCGGCGCACCGCGGCGCGATGGCCGTGATCCGCCTGCCGCTGGCCGGCGCCGCCTCGGCCGCGGCCGCAGAATGAGAGGAGAGGCACGGGCATGAGCGATATCCTGATCGTCGACGACGAGCGCGACATCCGCGAACTGATCGCGGACATCCTGGAGGACGAGGGCTACGCAACCCGCCGGGCGGGCAATTCCGAGGAGGCGATGGCGGCGATCAACGCCGAGCCGCCGGGGCTTCTCATCCTCGACATCTGGCTGAAGGACAGCCGGATGGACGGGATCGACATCCTCAAGAACGTGCGCCGCGACAACCCGGACGTGCCCGTGGTCATCATCTCGGGCCACGGCAACATCGAGATCGCGGTGGCCGCCATCAAGCAGGGGGCCTACGACTTCATCGAGAAGCCCTTCAACATCGACCAGCTCATGGTGGTGATCCGCCGCGCGATGGAAACCTCGCGCCTGCGGCGGGAGAACCAGTCGCTCAAGCGCCGCGAGGCGCGCGAGACGCGCATGATCGGCGAAAGCCCGGCCTTCCGCACGCTTCTGGGCCAGCTCGACAAGGTGACGAAGTCGAACGGGCGCGTGATGCTCACGGGGCCGGCGGGCTCGGGCAAGGAAGTGGCGGCGCGCTACGTGCACGCCCGCTCGGCCCGCGCCCAGGCGCCCTTCGTGACGGTGAACTGCGCGGCCATCGCGCCCGAGCGGATGGAGGAGGTGCTCTTCGGCCGCGAAACGCCGGAGCGCGGGGTGGAGCCCGGCCTTCTGGAGCAGGCCCATGGCGGGGTGGTCTACTTCGACGAAGTGGCCGACATGCCCGTGGGCACCCAGTCGAAGATCCT